>JBKJMY010000272.1:0-11176 GCA_046596115.1 Arenimonas sp. | reverse complement strand
CTGCCCGTAGCGCGCGAGCCGCAGCATGCAGGCCGTAGCGCGCAAGCCGTAGCATGCAAGCCGAAGCGCGCAAGCCGTAGCATGCAAGCCGAAGCGAATCCGTCGCGCAGCATGCGGCGGCTCAGAACCCGTAGCGCAGAAACCCGCCATCCACGGCGATGCATTCGCCGGTGACATAGCTTGCCGCCGGCAGGCAGAGCCAGGCAACCGCGGCCGCGACTTCCTCGGGTTCACCGATGCGCCGCATCGGCGTGCGCGCGATGACCTCGTCGTAATACTCCGGATCAGCGAGCGCGTCGGAGGTGCGGCGGGTGCGGATGTACCAGGGCGCCACCGCATTCACGCGCACGCCATCCTCGGCCCATTCGCAGGCCAGGTTGCGGGTCAACTGGTGCAGCGCGGCCTTGGCCATGCCATACACTGCGCCGGTGCGTACCGAGGTCAGGCCCGAGACACTGCCGACGTTGACGATGCTCGATGCCGCGTGCCGGCCAAGCAGCGGAAAGGCGAAGCGCGCCAATTCGAACGCGGAAAAAAGATTGGACTCGAACAGGCCGCGCCATTCGGCATCGCTGTAGTCGATGGCGGCGCGGTTACTGTTGGCGCCCGCGTTGTTGACCAGGATGTTGAGGCCATCGCCAAGGTCCTCGACCCAGTCGAAGATCTCGCGCCGCTGTTCCGGATCGGCGACATCGGCGGCGAAATGGCGGATCTCGCGGTCGGGATGCAGTTCCTCGAGGTCGGCGACGCTGTCGGCGAGCTGGCCTTCGTCGCGCGCCACCATCAGCACATCCGCGCCCAGCCCCAGCAGTTCCGAGCAAACCGCGCGGCCGATGCCCAGGCTGGCCCCCGTGACCAGGGCGATCTGTCCGTCCAGCCGCCAGCGGTGTGCGTCCATCGGCCCGATCCCCGGTTCGCCCCCGCCGGGGCGGCTACAGCGCTAGCATAGCCCGCGATCCCCGCATCGGAGCCAATGCCATGCGCACCCTGTCCGCCACGACCCTGTTTGCCCTCTCGGCCGCCATCGTGCTGGCCAGTTGCGACCTGGTGCCATCGCCCGAGCACCAGAGCGCGGAAGCGCGCAAGGCCGCCGAGCACCATGAGCTACGCGATGCGATCCAGGCCAAGGACTATCGCAAGCGTGCGGCCGATGCCGCGCAACCGGTGCTGGACGCGGACAAGCAGCACGACAAGGCAATCGACGACGCCGGCGGCTGAGCCGCGCGACACAGCAGCCGCGCGACACAGCAGCCGCGCGACAATGCAGCCAAGGCCCTGGGCCGCGCGCCAGCGAGCGCTGACTCCCGCGTTGCGGGCTGGCTGGCAGCCCGCGTTGTGGGACGCCTTACAGGCTGCAGAAGCAGTGCGCCACCGCGCGGATCGGGCTGCCGCCCGCAGGCCGCTGCAACCACTTTAGTTCGCGCGCGATTGTCGCGCCGGCCTCGCCCTGCATCAGCATCGCCAGCGGGCCGAAGTCGCGCACCATGGCGGCCATGCGTGCATTGCGGCTCATGTCGATGGCAATCTTCTCGAACGGTGACAGCGGTGTTTCGACGTAGTCCACCTGCCAGGCATCGGCCTTGAGGTGGGCCAGGCGTGCTGCCTCGGCCTGCGCCTCGGCAAGTCCGCCGAGTTGGTCGACGAGCCCCCGGTCATGCGCCTGCGCGCCACTCCAGACCCGGCCGCGCGCAATAGCGTCGATCTTCGCCGGCACGCTGCCGCGCGCGGCGGCGACCTTGCCGATGAACTGCGCGTAGCCGTGGTCGATCACCGACTGGATCAGCGCGCCCGCTGCGGGCGGCAGGGGCCGGGTCGGGTCGAACACGCCGGCCAGCGGCGTGGTGCCGATGCCGTCGCTGTGCACGCCGATCTTGGCGAGCGCACGCGGGCCGCTCATCCACAGGCCGAAGATGCCGATCGAGCCGGTGATGGTCGATGGATCGGCGTAGATGCGGTCGGCGTTCATCGAAATCCAGTAGCCGCCCGAGGCAGCCACGTTGCCCATCGATACCACCACCGGCTTGCCGGCTTCCTTGGTCAACGCGATCTCGCGGCGGATCTGTTCGGACGGGAATACGCTGCCGCCCGGTGAATCCACGCGCAGCACCAACGCCTTGACCTGGTCGTCCTCGCGCGCCTTGCGGATCAGCTCCGAGGTGGACTCGCCGCCGACCGTGCCCTGCGGCTGCTTGCCGTCGCTGATCTCGCCCTGAGCCACCACCACCGCGATCTTGTCGCGGCTATCGAGCATCCCGCCCTTGTCCTTGACCTGTGACAGGTAGGGATACAGCCCAACCTGCAGGAAGCCATCGCCTTCGTCATCGGCGGCGCCTTCCTTGGCCAGCATGGCCTCGATCTCGTGCGGGGTCTTGAGCGCGTCCACCAGGTGTTCGTTGAGCGCCAGCTGCGCCAGGTCGCCCTGCACTGCCTGCACGCGCGCCGGAAACTCGTTGACCAACGCGCTGACCTGGGCCACGGGCAACTTGCGCGCCGTGGCGATGTCGCCCAGGTAGCGCTGCCACAGATCATTCATCCAGTACAGGTCTGCTTCGCGCGATGCCGGCGATGCCGCGTCCAGGATGTAGGGCTCGGCGGCCGACTTGTACTCGCCGACGCGGAACAACTGCACGTCCACGCCGAGTTTGTCCTGCAGCGCCTCGCGGTAGTACAGGCGATAGCGGCCGAGTCCTTCGATCATCACCGCACCATCGGGATCCAGGAACACCTTGCTCGCTTGCGCGGCGAGGTAGTACTGCTTCTGGTCCATGGCCGTGCCGTAGGCGTACACCGGCTTGCCACTGGCGCGGAAATCGCGCACTGCCGCACCGAGTTCGTGCAGCGCAGCGAAACCGGCGACGTTGAAGCCATCGGTCAGCAGCACCAGGTTCGGGATGCGATCGTCGGTCTTGGCTGACTGGATCGCCTTGACCAGATCGCGCAGCTGCAACTCGCGGCCGCTGTCGCCGCCATTGGCCTGCGCCCACGCGCGCTGCAGCGGGTTGCTGGAGTATTGCTCCACCAGGCTGCCCTGCAGGTCAAGCACCAGGGCGGTCTTGTCGTGGACCTGGGTGAATCCGCCGCCGCCGGACTTCGCGGCCGCCATCAGCCCGATGATCGCGATCACCAGGACGATGAACACCAGCATGATCAGATTGAAGACCAGGGTGTTGATGAAGTTGATGACCTTGCCGAACCCGGACAGCAGGCTGAGGAAGGGATTGCGGGGGGACGCGGAAGACATGCGGAGCTCCGGAAAACCGATGCCACAGGATACCTGCCCGGGCAGGGTGCGGGCATGCGCCACAGGTCACCCCGTCCAAGCCACGGCGTGCGCAACTGCGTGCTTTGCGCAGCCGCCACTTACCCGGCGCGACCCGGCCCTTTCCGGCGTCAGTCGGCTGACCAGGCCACGTGGCGCAACTGCCGGTGCAGGCGCAATCCCAGCAGGATCGCAGCGACGCACAGACCCACGATCAGCCCGATCCACAGCCCGGGCGCACGCTGGCCCAGGTGCAGGCCGAGCCAGGCGCCCAGCGGCAAGCCCACGCCCCAGTACGCCAGGATGGTGATCAGCATCGGCACCCGGGTGTCCTTGAGTCCGCGCAGTGCGCCCGATGACAGCACCTGGATGCCGTCGGGCAACTGGAACACCGCGGCATAGCGCATCAGTGAAACCGCCAGCGCGGCCACCGCCGCGTCGTGGGTGTAAAAGCCGGCGATCCAGGCGCCGCCGAAGACCAGCAGGGCCGCGGCCGCGGCCTGGGTCAATGCGCCCAGAGCAAATCCGGCGCCGACTGCATAACGCGCAGCCGCGTGATCGCCGGCACCAGCGGCGTGGCCGACCCGCACCGTGGTCGCCATGGCGATGCCCAGCGGCAGCATGAAGCACACGCTGGCGACGTTGAGCGCGATTTGGTGCGCCGCGATGTCGACCGCGCCCATCCGGCCGATCAGCAATGCGGTGGCGACGAACAAGCTGCCCTCCATGAAAATGGACACGCCCATCGGCAGGCCAAGTGCGAGCAGGCCGCGGATTGTCGGCCAGTGCGGGCGCTCGAAACGATCGAACAGGCCCAGGTCGGCAAAGCGTCGCGTGCGCCGCAGGTAAAGCAGGAAACCGGCTGCCTGCAGCCAGAGCACGATTGCGGTGGCGATGCCCAGCCCCGTTGCGCCCATCCCCTGCACTTGCCCGATGCCGAACATCAGCACGTAGCCCAGCGGGATCAGGAGCGCCAGCGCGGCGATGCCCGAGACCATGGTCGGCGTGGTCCAGGCCAGTCCTTCGCTGAGGTAACGCAAGCAGAAATAAAGCGCGAGCGCGGGTGCGCCGAAGGCAATCGCACGCAGGAAGCCGGTCGCCTCACTGCGTACTTCGGCAACGATGCCGATCGCGTCGAGCAGCCAGGGCGACAAGTGCACCAGCACCGCCAACACCAGGCCAAGCGGAAGCGCAATCCACACCGACTGCCGCCACAACGGCGCGATGGCATCGCGGCGATTGGCGCCATTGAGCTGGGAGATCGACGGCGGCAAGGCCATCATCAGGCCCACGCAAGCCAGCAGCGCCACCGTCCAGATCGAACTGCCAACCGTGACTGCGGCCAGGGTATGCAGGCTGTGGCGACCGGCGAGCAGCGAATCCACCACGTTCATCAGCATGGCTGCAAGTTGCCCGAGCGCGAGCGGCAGGGCCAGCTCGAAGCTGGCCCGCATTTCGCGCAGGAAACGCAGGGCGCGTGGTTCGCTATGACTCATGGGCTAAGACGGCCAAATCGGGGGCCGCTATAGTAGCGGCATCCGCCGGGGAGCTTTGCGCGATGCCTGCCGCCGAAACACCCAACCCGCCGTCGCGCGCATCGGCGGCGCCGCCAGGCACGCCGCTGCCCGCCGGCCTGCCGCCCGCGCCCGGCAAGTCGACCGGCCGCCGCTGCGAAAATTGTGGCGCACCCCTGTACGGCGAGCACTGCTACGCCTGCGGCCAGCCGACCAAGGGTCTGATCCGTCAGTTCTCCAGCATCCTGGGCGACTTCTTCGACACGGTGTTCGACATCGACTCGCGGGTGCTGCGCACGATCGGGCCGCTGATGCTGCGGCCGGGTTACCTGTCGCTGGAATACTTTGCTGGCCGGCGCGTGCGTTATGTCACGCCGATGCGCCTGTTCCTGTTCCTGAGCCTGGTCGCCTTCTTCACGATCCACGGCAACATGGAAATCAACCAGGAAGATTCGTCGCCGGTATCCATCCACACTGGCGACGGCGGCATTGCCAATGCGGCCACGCCGGAAGCGGCGCAGAAGATGGCCGACGAGGCGATCGCGCAACTGCAACTGGCGCGCAAGCAGGCGCCGAATGTCCCGGGGTTGGCCAAGGGGATGGACAAGGCCCAGGACAAGATCCGCGCGCAGGCGGCCGATCGCATCGCCTACCTGGGTCGCGTCGCGGCCGCGAAGTCCGCGGGCACCGCGTCGCCGTCGCCGGCAAAACCGGAAGACAAGGGCATCAACTTCAACACCAACGGCAAGCCATGGGACCCGGTCAGCAACCCGCTCACGTTTGGCTGGCTGCCCGACATCGCCAATCGCGGCCTCAACCACCGCCTGGCGCATTCGCGCGAGGTGCTCGACTCGGGACAGGGCGTGCGCGCACTGATCGATGCGCTGTTCAACGTTTTGCCGCAAACACTCATTGTGCTGATGCCGCTGTTTGCGCTGATGCTCAAGGCGGCTTACCTGTTCAAGCGCCGGCTGTACATGGAACACCTGATCGTTGCCCTGCATAGCCATGCCTTCATCAGCCTGGCGATCACGCTGCTGGTGGGAATTGACTGGATCCAGACCACCTTCGCCGCCGCCGGCGGCGCATTGGCGACGCTGCTTGGCTGGTGCGTGGGCCTGCTGATCGCGTGGATTCCCCTGTACCTGTTGCTGATGCAGAAACGCATCTATGGCCAGGGCTGGATCATGACGCTGTTGAAATTCTTCGTGCTGGGCATTTGCTACAGCGTCCTGCTCGGACTCGGCTTGGCCGGTGCCACCGTGATCGGGTTGCTTACCCTGTGAGCGGCGCGCTGCTGTAGCAGGTCAACCTCACTGTCGATGCGTGGGCTTACTGCGCCAGGCGGGCGCGGATCAGTGCGGCGCGTTGCGCTGCCGGCACCGCGGACAACTCGCCACGCAAGGCGGCGCGACCGACCTCGCCAAGGCGCGGCACCAGCACGGCCAAATCCCGGCGTGCGTCCAAGTCCAGCGAGCGCAGCACCGACAACAACGCCGGTCTTTCGTCCTCGGGCAGGAAGGCAAACAGCGGCGCCATCGCCGTCAACTCAGGACCCAGCGCGGGACCCAGCCGCCACAGCTTCTGGGTGTCGTCGGGCAGGGCGGCAAACTGCAGGCGCAGGTCGGTTTGCTCGGCGATGCTGCGCATTGCGTAGTGGCGGGCGGCGGCCGCAATACGCGCGCGATCGCCATCGGCAAGCGCACGCCATACCGTGATCGGCGCGCGGCGACGTGCGCGTTCCGGTGCCGGCAGCGCATCCCACTTCCGCACCGCTTGCACCAGCGCAGCCCGCGCCGCGGCGCCGCGCACCGACCAGTCGGTGGCCTGCGCGATGAAGCGACTGCGGCTTGCCGGATCGAGCGTGGGCCAGGCGGCGGCGACCGGCGCCAGCAAGGCACGCCATTGTTGCGGCATCTGCACGGACGGCGGCTCGGGCAGGCTGGCCTGCGCGGGCGGCGCCGGTTCTGTTGATGCTGACAGCCAACTCAGGAACGCCAGGTCGATCGCCAGGCGCTCGTCATCGGGATGGGCGATCTGCGCGTAGTCGGGATGCGTGACCACCTGCGCCGGATCGAGCGCGGGGGCGGGTGCGATCAGCTCCGCCGGCAGTGCTTCGGTCGTGCCAGGCACCATGGCCGGCGCGCGGCGCCAGCCCCAGGCTACGGCGAGCGCGACGGCCAGCACACCCAGTCCGATCCAGGGCGCGAAGCGCATCGCCGGCGAGCGCGCAGGGCGGCTTGTCCGCTGCGGGGTGGGCGGCGTTGCCGCGGCACGCGGGCTGGGCACCGCGGGGGCGAGCGTCGTTGCCGCGGCGAGCGGCGACGCGGGCGCGGTCAACGCGCCCTGGGGCGTGGACGGATGGCGCGGAAGCGCGGCATCCGCCAGCGAAACCAGTGCGCCGCGCGCTGCGGCCGACATCCCGTGGACCTCGTCATGCAGTCGGGCGCGCAGGCGATCAAGCACTGCGTCGTCCATGCCCGGTGCCGTCAGGGCCTGGCCCAACGCGGCTTCGTAGGCCGGCTGGCCGACGCCGAGGGCCTGCGCCGCGTGCGGCTGGTCCAGGCCGGCGACCAGTCGCAGCAGCAATGCCGCGCGCGCGCCCGCACCCAGCGCGCGCAACGGCGACGGATCGCCTGGCTGCGCGGGCGCCAGCATGCCGCGTTGTTCGAGCAGCGCGCTCCACCAGGCGATTGGCCACTGGGCCAGCGGCAAGCTTGCCGCGGAGGCCGCGAAGCGGGCGATGGCGGCGGAGACCAGGCGATCGGCGGTGCTGTCTTCACCGGTCTGCTCGCGGGCCAGGACCCAACTGCGAACGACGATGCCCTGGACGAACGACCCCAGGGCAGAGGCCGGGATGGGATGGGGTGGGGTCGGGTCGGCGGGGTTCATTCGCCCATTCTAGCCAGTGCGCCGTGCGTGGAGCACTGGCTTGACAGCGCGGGAATTCCCGCTCCGTCAGGCGGGGCGCGGGTTTGCGCGTGAAACGTTGTGCACAGCGATGCAAGCTGCACGCAATCCGCTACTCGGCGCGGCTCGCGGCCCCCGCCTTCACCGGGAAGGGGCGCGCAAGTGATTGATTGGACTGAAATATGTCAGGTTGGTTAAATATTCGCCAAGTAAGCAATTCGCGCGATTTTCACGCCGGTGCGCAGCCCACCTGCAAGGCTCATCCACAGAGTTATCCACAGATGGTGTGGATAAGGGGTTTTCCCTTTCAGCAACAGGAGCTTGGGTGACATATCTGTGGGCTTTGTCAGCACTGTGCGGCAAGTGCCCTCCACAGGCTCCGGTCGGCCAATCCGATAGACTGCGCGGGTGCCATTCCAGCCCGAACGAAGTGTCCAGGTTGCCCTGCCCCTGCCCCTTCCGCGGGTGTTTGATTATCTGCCCCCGGACGCAGCGGGTGCGCCGCAGACGGACTGGATCGGCCGACGGATCCGGGTGCCCTTTGCGAGCGGCGAACGGATCGGCCTGGTCGTGGGGATCAATGCGCCCGACCCGACGTCACCGGAATTGCGGCCAGCCGCCGGCCTGCTCGACGCGGCGCCCCTGATCGCCGGCGAACTGCTCGAGACCCTGCGCTTCTGCGCCCGCTATTACCACGCGCCCCTGGGCGAAGTGCTGGGCATGGCCCTGCCGGTTGGGCTGCGTGATGGACAGGCCCTGCCCGAGACGCGTGACGCCGCCTGGGCGATCACCGAAGCCGGCGCCACCGCCGTGCCGGGCATGCGCAAGGGCGCGCCCAGGCAGCTGCTCGAGCGCCTGGCGGGCGCTCCGGTGGCCGAGGCGGTGCTCGATGTCGAAGCCGCCGGCTGGCGTGCCGCCGCGCGCGCGCTGGCCGGACGCGGGCTGGCCGAGCGCGTCGTAGCGCCGGCGATGCTGCTGCCCACGCTCGATCCGGATGCCCCCGAACTCACCGCGGCCCAGGGCGCGGCGCTCAGGGCGATCCGCGCCCAGGACGGCTTTCATTCGTTCCTGCTCGAAGGCATCACCGGCAGTGGCAAGACCGAGGTTTACCTGCAGGCGATCCGCGATTGCCTGCGGGCGGGCAAGCAGGCGCTGGTGCTGGTGCCGGAAATCGGCCTGACGCCACAGACCCTCAGGCGCTTCCGCCATCGCCTGGGCGTGCCCGTACTGGCGTTCCACTCCGGCCTTGCCGACGGCGAGCGGACGCGCGCCTGGCTGGCCATGGCGCGCGGCGAGGCAGGCGTCCTGGTGGGCACGCGCTCGCCGGTGTTCACGCCGCTGCCGGCCGCCGGCCTGATCGTGGTGGACGAAGAACACGACGGTTCCTACAAGCAACACGACGGCGTGCGCTACCACGCGCGCGACCTCGCCCTGGTGCGCGGCAAGGCGCTCGGGGTGCCGGTGCTTTTGGGCAGCGCCACGCCATCACTGGAATCGCTGCACCAGGCATTGCGTGGCCGCGCCACCACCCTGCGCCTGCCGCAGCGCCCGGGCAGCGCGCGTCCGCCCCGGGTGCGCGTGCTCGACCTGCGCAAGCGGCCGCTGGAGGGTGGCCTATGCAGCGATGCCATCGCTGCGATCGCTGCCTGTCTGGCGCGAGGCGAACAGGCGCTGGTGTTCAAGAATCGACGCGGCTACGCACCCGCGCTGCTGTGCCATGACTGCGGCTGGAGCGCGGCATGCAAACGCTGCGATTCGGCGATGAGCTTGCACGGTGCGGGGCGCCGCCTGCTCTGCCACCACTGCGGCGCGCGCGCGCCGCGTCCGTTGGCGTGCCCGGATTGCGGCGGCCTGGCCCTGCAGCCACAGGGCATCGGCACCGAGCGCGTCGAGGAAACACTGCAGGCGCATTTTCCGGATGCGCCCGTGGTCCGCATTGATCGCGAGACAACGCAGCGGCGCGGCGAACTGGAACGTCGCCTGCATGACTTCGGCGACGCCGCTGGCGTGCTGGTCGGCACGCAGATGCTGGCCAAGGGCCACGATTTGCCGCGTCTGACCCTGGTGGTCGTGGTCGGCGTGGATGAAGGATTGTTTTCCGCGGACTTCCGCGCCGGGGAACGATTGGCGCAGTTGCTGGTGCAAGTCGCCGGGCGCGCCGGCCGCGCAGCCTTGCCGGGCGAAGTCCTGTTGCAAACGCACCATCCCGAACATCCGCTGCTCACGACACTGCTCGCCGGCGGTTACCCGGCGTCGGCGGCGCTGGCACTGGCCGAGCGCGAGGCAGCTGGATTTCCGCCTTACGCGCACCTGGCGATGCTGCGCGCCGAAGCGCCGCACGAAGCCGAGGTGCACGCGTTCCTTGCGCAGGCTTGCGAATTGGCCGGTGCGCCGACCGGCGTCGAGGTGACCGCGCCGATGCCCGCGCCGATGGCACGCCGCGCCGGTCGCGCGCGTGCGCAGGTGTTGCTGAGCGCAGCGCAGCGACCGGCGCTGCAAGCACTGCTCGATGCCTGGATCCCGGCCTTATATGCGTTGAAATCGGCGCGGCGCGTGCGCTGGTCGATCGACGTCGACCCGATGGACCTGTACTGACGACGCAACGCAACAATCACGACCGCGTCGATTCACCGTGCGCGTTTGGCGGGGATTGGCGCGCGACTACAGGGCCCAGTCGAGGATCAGGTGGACGCGATCGGACGCGCCCTCGTTGACCACGGAATGGACGCGGGCATTGTTCACTTCCCACATCTCGCCTTCCTTCATCACCCGGGTCTCGCCGCCGACCGTGAAGATCACCTGATCGTGGCTGATGATGGGGATATGCACGCGACGCGCGGCCATCAGTGAATAGCCGGTGTCTTCATGGGGAGGAATCCTGCCGCCGGCCTTCAGGTTCACCAGCAATGCGCGGACCGTGAAGCCCTGGCCCTGGGATGCATCGCGGATGGTTTTTTCCAGCGGCGCGAGCAGCGCTTCGCAACCCAGGCTGTGGTAGCTGTCGCGCCGAGTCGGATTCTCGTGCCGGAAATCCTGGTCGAAGATCAGCTCGATGGTCTGGGTATAACGATGGATCTTGAAGCGTTCCTGGCGCCAGGGTTCACGATTCCAGTCGGCGTCGACCAGTGCGGCCGCCTTGGCCCGCAGCGCGGACACCTCATGGCGGCCCAGCAAGCAGAAATTTCCGTCGAACTTGTCCATCGCGCGCGCTTCCCGGGGATGTTGGCGGGGCATCGGCTTGGCTGCAAAGGGCGGTCCGAAGGCAAGGCCATCCAAAGCCTAGCACGCAGGCTGGAAAGGGACGCTGGCCAGTCTGCGCACACGTGCACGGCACCGGGCTGCGCGGCGCGCGGGTTGGCAACAGTGGGCAGCGCGGCGCGCGGATGCGCGCCGCGGGGGACGGTCAGGCGGCGAACAGCGCCCGCATTTTCTTCAAGGCATTGGCCTCGATCTGGCGCACGCGCTCGGCGGACACGCCGTACTCGTCGGCCAG
>JBKJMY010000266.1:0-13038 GCA_046596115.1 Arenimonas sp. | reverse complement strand
GAACAGGCAGATGATCGAGGACTCGAACAGGAACTGCAGCAGGATACTGCGGCGCTTGGCGCCAATGGCTTTGCGGATGCCGATTTCGCGGGTGCGCTCGGTCACCGACACCAGCATGATGTTCATCACGCCGACGCCGCCGACGAACAGCGAGATGCTGGTGATCGCAAGGCCCACCAGGACCACCACGCCCATGGTGCTGTTGTAGGCATCGAGCAGCGTGTCGAGCTTGTTGATCGAAAAATCGTCCTTCTCGACCGGCTTGAGGCCGCGGATCGAGCGCATCACGCCGATTGCCTCGAATTCGAAGTCCTCCGGGCGCTCGCCGACCGGCGTCTTGATCGCCACGTTGACATTGATCCGCCCGCCCGAGGTGCCCAGGGTCTTGGCAAAGGTGGAGATCGGGATATTGACCTGGCGGTCGAAGTTCGGCCCGCCAAAGAAACTGCCGCCGCCCTGTTTCTCCATCACCCCGACCACGGTGAAATCGAAGCGGCCAATCTTGAAGGTCTTGCCCAGCGGGTTGGACTTGCCGAACAGGCCATCGGCCACTTCCCATCCGATGACCGCCACCCGGCGCTTGTATTGGACGTCGTAGGGCATCAGGAAGCGGCCCGTCGCCGGCACCATGCTCGACACCTGCAGCTGCTTGTCGGTGCTGCCGATGATGTTGATCGAATCGAGTTCGCTGGTCTCGAACTTCACGTTCGACTGCGTGCTGATGCTCGGACTGACCACGGCGCGACCCTGCAGCTTGTGGGTCAGTGCATCGCTCACCGCCAGGGTGATTTCCGGCCGGTTGTTGAGTGCGAAGTCCGGGCCCATCTGCACCCAGGGCCGCTTCGACACATAGATGACGTCCGAACCGACCGAGGCAAAGGTCTGGCGGAACGTCGCCTGCAGGCCATTGGCGGCGGTCATGGTGGTGATCACCGCGACGATGCCGATGATGATGCCCAGGGCGGTCAGGGCGCCACGGCCCTTGTTGGCTGCAATTGCACCAAGGGCGATCTTCAGTGACTCGGACAGATCCAGACCGAGCCTCACGGTGCGTTCTCCCGGCGTGGCTGCGCCGCGATCATCGGTTGCCTGCGTCGCTTGGCATGGGTGTCATTCATTGCCGGCGCGTGTCGCTCTCGATCAGGCCATCACGCAGGCGCACGAGCCGATGTGCGTGCGCCGCGACATCGTCCTCGTGCGTGACCAGGATGATGGTATGGCCGTTGGCGTGCAGGTTGCCGAGCACGTCCATGATCTCGGCGCCGGTCGCCGAATCCAGGTTGCCGGTTGGCTCGTCGGCCAGGATGATCGAGGGATTGCAGACCAGCGCACGGGCGATCGCCACGCGCTGGCGCTGGCCGCCGGACAATTGGTTGGGCTTGTGGTCCATGCGGTCTTGCAGGCCGACCGAGCGGATCGCTTCTTCCGCACGGTGCTTGCGTTCGGCGCGCGGTTTGCCGGCATAGATCAGCGGCAGCTCCACGTTCTTGAACACGTTCACCCGCGGCACCAGGTTGAAGGTCTGGAAGACGAAGCCGATCTTGAGATTGCGGATGTCCGCCAGCGCGTCCTCGCTCATTGCATTCACCGCATGGCCGTCGAGTTCGTAGGTACCCGAGGTCGGCACGTCGAGGCAACCGATGATGTTCATCAGCGTGGATTTTCCCGAGCCGGACGGACCCATGACTGCAACGTATTCGCCGCGGCGGATGTCGAGCGAAACGCCGGCCAGTGCGGACACTTCCTGGTCACCCATCACGTAGGTCTTGACCACGTTGTCGAGCGCCAGCATGACCGGCGCCACGCCATCTTCGGGTGACTTGAGCACGGCTGCCACCTCAGCCACCGCCCGCAGCAGTGGCCGTGTCGCCGGCGGATTTTTCGCCGGGCTTCTTGATCTGCACCTCGTCGCCGATGCCCAGGTCGCGGGAGATGGCGCGATAGCTGCCCGACACCACTTGCTCGCCTTCGGCGACGCCGGTCTTGATCTCGATGGCATCGTCGCTCTGGATACCGGTGGTCACCGGTTTGGCCACGGCCTTGCCGTCCTTTACCACGAACACGATTTCCACGAAGCCGTCCTTGCCGACGGTGAACTTGCCCGCGGCCGCATCCGTGTCCTTGCCCTTGAGCTGCTCGGGCGTGCGCACGGTCACCGACTGGATCGGGACACTGAGCGCATTGGCGTGGGTGGCAGTGACAATGTCTGCGCTGGCCGTCATGCCGGGGCGCAACTTGGCGGTGTCACTGTCGATGGCAACTTTCACCTCGAACTCGGTCTTCTGCACGGTCGAGCCCTGCGCCGGAATGTTGGCGCTGCTGGCGATCTCGCTGACCTTGCCGGTGATCTTCTCGCCAAGCGCGGCATCCACGGTGATTTCCGCCGCCTGTCCGATCTTGATCGCGTTGATGTCGTTTTCATCCACGTTGACCACCGCTTCCATCGCGCCAAGCTGGGCGATGATCATGATCACGTCTTCCTGGAACTGCGAGCCGATGGCGATTTCGCCCGCTTCCTTGCGCAGGTCGGATACGGTTCCGGAAATGGGCGCGTAGATGGTGGTCTTGGACAGATCGTCCTGGGCCTGTTTCAGGCCGCCGATGGCCTGCTGCACCTGGTCCATCGCTGACTGGTAGCGCGAGGAGTCGGTCTGGAAGGTGGTCTTGGCGGCGTCGAGATCGGACTGCGACTGCAGCTTGCGCGCCACCAGTTCCTGGGCGCGCTTGAGCACGCGCTCGGCCTGGTCGCGATTGTCGTGGGCCAGCCGGGCATTGGCCTGCGCGGAGCGGACGTTGGCTTCCTGGCTCTGCACCTGGGCCAGGTACTTTTGCCGGTCAAGTTCGACCAGGAACTGGCCCTTCTCGACGCGATCGCCTTCCTTGACGCCCACCCGGGTGATCTTGGCGCTGACATCCGCGCTGATGTTGATCTCGGTGTTCGGCTGGATCTTGCCGGTGCCATTGACCTTTTGCACGATCGTGGCGCGCTTGACCTGCATGACCTCGACTTCCGCGGCCTTTTCGCCTTTGCCGCGCATGGCCAGGAAGCCACCACCGCCGATGACCACCGCCGCAGCGATGACGATGATGATGAGATTGCGCTTTTTCATTTGCCGTATCCCCGATCCGATGGCGCCTATCGGACCATGCGCGGGGACCGCGCATGGAGTGCCGAAAGTGTTGCCTACCTTTGGACGGAGGCGTTGCGCAACGGCGTCGAAGTGCAATGGTGGCGTGCCAAAGCCGGCAAAAGACGTGATCGTTTCGGGCCGTGGATCGCCTCGCGGGTATGATCGGGCGATGAGCGAAGACCTGCAGCCCGCCTACTACATGCAGGCAATCGCGTACGTGAGATCGCCGTATCAGGCACGGATCGATGCGCCGCACCAGGCAAGCGTCGTCGCAGGGACCCAAACCGGTGCCGCGGCCGATGCGCGGATCGAGTTCGTCGCCGGTTTTCCGGCCGATGCATTGGCCGACCTGGAAGGATTCGCGCGGATCTGGCTGCTGTTCGTGTTCGACCGCAGCCAGGGCTGGACGCCCAAGGTCCGGCCGCCTCGCGGGGGCGGGCGCCGTGGCGTACTGTCCACGCGCTCGCCGCACCGGCCCAATCCATTGGGGTTGTCAGCCGTTGAACTGGTTGCAGTTGAGCCTGGCGCGTTGGTGGTGCGCGGGCTCGACCTGCTCGACGGCACGCCGGTGCTGGATATCAAGCCCTACGTCCCCTACGCCGATGCGTTTCCAGTGTCGGCCGCGGGCTGGATTGATGTGCTGGATGCACGCACCGGTACCGGCCACGCGCCCGGGCTGAAACGGCCGCGCGTGGCGCGGGCGAAGCAGGCGGCGCCGGACGGATCCAGTCAGTGAAGGTGAAGTCCAGCGCCTGCGCCAGCCACGCTAGCGCCAGTCAGGCTAGCGCCAGTCGAGCTAGCGCCAGTCGATGCCGTTGAACCTGCGTCGCGGCGACACCAGGGTGAAAATACCCGCATCGCGCGCGGCGGAAGCGGATTGCGTGGTCGGCGGCCCCAGTCCAGCCGAGTTCGCCAGTGCGGCGCGCGGGCCCGACAGCGCCGCATCCATGCGTTCGATCTGGCCGCGGCTGAACATCTGCATCGCCTCGTCGTCAACGTAGTCCATGTAGTTCATGAACATGTCCCCATCCGGACCGTTGCCGCAGGACACATGGGGAAACTCGGGAATGCCGTAGTTGGCGCCTGCCTGGTTGGGCGTGTCGCCGACGTTGTCGGAATTCTGGCAACCGTTGTCGTCATCGCCCCAGATATGCAGCAGGTTGAGCCAGTGGCCAACCTCGTGGGTGCAGGTCCGCCCGCGATGGAAGGGCGCCTTGGCGCTGCCGATGCGGCCAAAGGCATCGCTGCGGATCACCACGCCGTCGGTCGCCGAGGGGCCGCCCGGAAACTGCGCATAGCCGAGCAGGCCGCCCTCCAGCGGTGCGACCCACAGGTTGAGGTAGTCATCGCGCGGCCAGGCAGGCGCGCCACTGGGCGCGAATTTCAGCAGGGCGTCCAGCTTGCTGGTCGCCGACGGGTCGGCCGCATCCCAGGCCAGGCGCGCACTGCTGCGCACGCGGGTGATGCCGGACGTCGGGCGTCCCGACGGGTCGAATTTTGCAATCGAGAACTCGACCAGCGCATCGCCTGCTTCGTCGTGGAATGGGGCCGGGATCCGTTCGCGGTCGCCATTGTGGAAACGGAAGTCCTCGTTGAGGACGTCGATCTGGCTGAGCACCTGGGCGTCGTCGATATCGCTGCCATCGTCCACGGATACCACGTGCACGACCACGGGAACCTGCAACGGACGGTCGCGCGGCGCGCGCCGGGCGACCAGGACCTGACCCTCGATGCGCAGCCGCCTGGCCGCGTAAGCCGGGTCGGTCGCCGCAAGGTGGAAATGCTGCGGCATGGTGGCGCAGGTGCGGCGGGGACCTTGCATCGCGCGGACTCGGGACGGGGCGCAGCGAGTGTCGCAATCCGTGGCTGTGCCTGCAAGCTGCGGCCGTGCCTGTAAAAGAAAAGCCCCGCCGGAGCGGGGCTTTTGAGCTGTTCAATGGGTGACTTGCGCGATCAGTTACGCGCGCGGCCCCGGGTGAACAGGTTGACGATGGCCAACAGCACCACCGCGCCGAGCAGCGAGACCAGGAACGAACCGACGGACAGGCCGCCATTGATCGTGCCGATGCCCAGCAGCGGCGAAATCAGCCAGCCGGCGAGCAACGCGCCAACGATTCCGACCACAATGTTCATGAGGATGCCCTGCTGGGCATCACGCTTCATGATGATGCTCGCGAGCCAACCGACGACGCCACCGACAATCAACCAGATAATCAGGTTCATACACTCTCTCCTTTGGGTAAATTCCGTTTATTTGAATGCCGTCAGTCATTGACTCAGGATCAGGCGGAGACAGGTTGCACTGAACCGGGTGTACGTTTTCTGAACGGACAACGCGGATATAACAACTGGCTGAAAGCGGGCCTGCGCAACGAAAAACGGCGCCCACAGGCGCCGTTTTTCGATCAACCGGGGTTTGCAGTCACCAGATTTTGACGCGCTTGTCCGGGGCCAGGTAGAGCGCCTGTCCGGGCTGCACGTTGAACGCTGCGTACCACGGGTCCTGGTTGCGTGCCGTGGCGGCGCGATACATGCCCGGTGAGTGCACGCCACCCAGCAGGCTGTTGCGAAGCGCGGCATCACGCGACTTCGAACGCCACACCTGGGCAAAGCCGAGGTAGAAGCGCTGCTCCGGCGTGAAGCCATCAATGGTCACCGCCGGCTTGCCTTCCTGCGACGCCTTCCAGGCATCGAAGGCGGTTGCGACGCCGGCCACGTCGGCGATATTTTCGCCCAGGGTCAGTCGCCCGTTGACGTTGGCATCGGGGAACGGCTTGTAGGCGTCGTACTGCGCCACCAGCGCATCGCCTGCCGCCTTGAAGCGCTTGAAGTCCTCGGGCGTCCACCAGTTGGCCATGCGACCGGTTTCGTCGAACAGCGCGCCACTGGAATCGAAGCTGTGCGAGATCTCGTGGCCGATCACCGTGCCGATCGCGCCGTAGTTGACCGCGTCATCCGCGTTCGGGTCGAAGAACGGTGCGGCCAGGATGGCGGCCGGGAAGATCAGGCGATTCTCCAGAGGCACGTTCAGCGCGTTGACTTCCTGCGGCACCATGTACCACTCATCGTGGCCGGCGGGCTTGCCCAGTTTGGCCAGTTGCTGGTGGTACTGGAACAGGCTGGCGCGCTGGCTGTTTCCCAACGCATCGTCGGGATGCACGTCGAGTGCGGAGTAGTCGACCCACACATCGGGGAAGCCCATGCCGACCTTCAGTCCGGCCAGTTTGGCCTTGGCCCGCGCCTTGGTCTGGTCCGACATCCACTCGGCTTTGTCGATGCGCTTGGCGAATGCCGCGAGCAGGTTCTTGACCAGTTCATTTGCGCGTGCCTTGGTGTCGGCGCTGAAGTGGCGCTCGGCATACACCTTGCCGACCGCCTGGCCGAGCACTCCGTCAACCGCACCGACGCCGCTCTTCCAGCGATCCTCCTGCTGCGGGGTGCCGCTGAGCGTGGTGCCGTTGAAGGCAAAGTTTTCGTCACGCAATGCCTTGGGCAGGACGGCTGCGGAACGGTCGATCGCGTGGAAGGCGAGGTAGTCCTTCCAGGTGTCCAGCGGCTGGCTGGCGACCAGTTTGGAGATGCCGGCGATCGCCTTGGGCTGCCAGGCAATGAATTCATCCTGCGCGCCAAGCTTGGCTGCCTCGAAGAAGGCCGGCCAGTCGATGCCTGGTGCGCGGGTCGGGAACTCGCTGCGCTTCCAGGGATTGGTGCCGGCTTTGACGTCATTGGTCTGCACCTGGGTGGCGTGCACCTTTGCGATCTCTGTTTCCAGAGCCAGGATGCGCGCGGCCTTTGCATCCGCGTCGCCGATGCCGGCCAGGGTAAGCATCTTGGCGATGTGCGCCTGGTAGGCCTTGCGCATGTCCACCATGCGTCCTCCTTCCAGGTAGAAGTCACGGTCCGGCATGCCCAGGCCGCCCTGCAGGAAGTACGGGACGGTTTCGGTCGGACGGTCGTAATGCTGGGTGATCCAGACGCCGAACAGGCGACTGGTGACGTAGTTGCCCAGGTTCAGTACGTCAACGTCGGCGCGCAGCGTGCCGCCCAGCGCGCTCGACAGTGCAGTCTTGCCGGTGATGCCGGCGATGGCATCCAGCTCGGGCTGCAGCGGCGCGATGCCCTTGGCCTCGATGCCGGGCGCATCCATGAAGGCATGGTAGTAGTCGCCGATCTTGCGCGCGTCATCGCCGCCGATCTTGCCGGCAGCCGCGTCTTCGATGATCGCCCGGGTGCGCAATTGCGCCACTTCGTTGAGCACGCTGAACGCGCTGTAGTTCGACTTGTCCGGGGGGATTTCGGTGTTCTTCACCCAGCCGCCGTCGGCATACTGGAAGAAGTCGTCACCGGGCTGGACGCTGCGGTCCATGCCGGTTTCGTCGAAACCAAAGCTGCCCAATTCCGCTTTGGCCGGCCCGACCATTGCCGTGGCAGGTGGCGCCGCCGCCGCGGGCGCAGCGGCTTCACGCTTGCAGCCGGCCAGCAGGGCCGCGGCGAGAGCGGCAGCAAGCAAGGGCAGTGCGAGTCGGGGCAGGGCGAGTCGGAGCAGCGCGAGTCGGGGCAGGGATCGGGTGGTCTGCATGGGCGGGTCCGGGGCTAGGTCAATCAAAGAGCATAGGCCCGGACTGGCGTTGCGGCATAGCGTGAGCGTCCTGTCGGGTCCGCGGGATGTGTTCAGCTTGTGGAACGGTGGCTGACGCAGGCACCCTCGGCCCGGCCGCCTGCCGCCGGCAACGTCGTATAAGGGCGCTCAGCGTCGTCCCGGAGTTCCCATGCGTTTTCGTCCATGCATCGCGATTGTGCTCACCGTATTGCTGTCGGCCTGCAGTCGCGGCGCCCCCCCGCCAGCGGCGCTGTCAGCGCAGGCTTCGGCACCGCCACCGGACCCGGGCAGCGCCGCCGCGGCAGCCGCGCCGGTGTCCGGCCTGCCAGCGCGCTCCGCGCCGACGCCGGCGTCCATCGCACTCGCGCTGGCCAAGCGCAAGCAGGCGGCGGAACGCAGTTCGGCGGTAGCCGGGAACGGCCCTTGCGCCGGCCTGCGCGGCGGCGCGCTGGAGACTTGCATCAACCGGGAGGCGAGTCGTCAGGTAGCCGCTGCGATGGCGTCCGGGACGGCGGCCAACGTTGCCGAACCCGAGGGGTTGGGCGATGGCCCCTACCAGGCCGAACGCGATGCCGCCGAGCAGGACTTCCGCGACGCGCAGGCCGCACGGGATCGCGAACTGATGGCGCGCGATGCGATGGATGCGCGCGACCCGCGCGTCGTTGGCAATGATCCGTACGCGCGTGCCGACCGTTATTCGCAGGATGACCGATATGCGCGTGACGATCGTTATCCGCAGGACAGCCGCTATCCGCAGGAAAGCCGCTATCCGCAGGAAAGCCGCTACCCGCAGGACAGCCACTACCCGCAGGACAGCCACTACCCGCAGGACGATCCCTACGCGCCTGCCGATTCCTATGGCAACGGGGGCGTTGATGACCGCGGGTATCCGCTGGACGATGGCGGGGTGATCTACCAAACAGCGCCGCCAGTCGACGACCCTTACGACTCCGGGTTCTGAGTCGGCGGGACGCTGACCTGCAGTGCCGTGACCTGCAGCGCCGCGTCCAGAGCCGCAAGCCGCATCGCGGGCGAGTAACGCGCGAGCAAGGCCCCACGATGGATCTGGGCGTGGCTGCGCCAGCCGGCGAAGTCGTCGCGCGATGCGCGCATCAGGCAGATCGCGTGGTCGAGGTCGGGCTCGGCCCAGCGCATCCCGATGTCGTAATACGGGACGAAATCCTCCATCCCGAATACTGGCGACAGGCTGCATCGGACCAGGCCCTGCGGATGCAGGAATTCGGTGGGTGCCGACCAGTCGGTGTGCACGACCGGCATGCCGGCCAGGCTCGCTTCCCATGCAGGCAATCCCCAGCCTTCGGCGTGCGCCAGGCTGGCCAGCACATGGGACGAGGCGTGCAGCTCGCGCATCTGCTGGCTGGAGAAAAAGTCGGTCGCCACTTCCACCTTGGGCAGGAAGCGGCGTGGTTTCATCCGACCCAGGGTTTGGCCGATCGCATTGCGTACGAACGCGGCGTTCTTGGCTGGGTCCCCAGTGCGATGGGTCTTGAGCGTCAGCACCACCCCGGCATCGCCATCAAAGGCCGCGCAGAACGCGCGCAGCAGCCCGACCGGATTTTTTCGCGCCGACCACTGGAACACCGACAGCATGCGGAAGGGGCCGCCGACCGGCACCTGCGCGGCGGGCGGCGCAATGGCCTCGATGCCGACCACGCTCACCGGCACGCGCACGCCCGAGGCGATGAACCTGTCGCGGACCCATGTGGCCGGAACCCAGATTGCATCCATGCGGTTGCAGCGCTCCACCCAGTCGGCGGGCAGGCTGTCGGATTCGAACATCGTGTAACCGATGTTGCGTGCGCCGGGCAGCATGTAGCGCTCGAACAGGGGCGGGATCATGTTGACGATATTGACGTCGGCGCTGGCATGGCGATCCAGCAGCGACATCGCCTGCGCGCCGAGCGCACCGAAGTCGGTGTCACTGGTCTGCACCGGGATTTCCGCAACGCCGACGTCATGTCCGGCCTGCAGAAGCTGGTTGATGATGATCCGCCCAAGTTCGGCATAGCCCATGTGCGAGCGGACCGGGCTGCAGAAACGGATCTTCATCGAGCAGCGCTCGGGCAAGGCGATGCCGAACTATAGCCGAGCTGCCTGCGCTGGCGGCCGGCCCGGTCCTCTGGCGTGGCCCGGCCATCGCGCAAACTGCGGCCGATCGGCGCGCGCACCGGCCGGACTGCGATGTCGTTGGACCCGGGCAGGGGCTTGCTCATGGCCATCCGGTATCATCGGGCGCTGACTGACCCGGATGGAGCCTGGACGCATGCAAGACCTGAATTTCAGCGGGAAAGTTGCCCTTGTCACCGGCGCGGCGGGTGGCATCGGCCGCGGCGCGGCCATCGACTTCGCGCTGCGCGGCGCGCGCGTCGTGCTTGCCGATATTGCCGTCGAGGCCGGCGAGGCAGTCGCGGCGGAGATCAAGTCGGCCGGTGGCGAGGCAGTGTTCGTGCGCGCCGATGTCGCGCAAAATGATGATGTCGCCGCAGCGGTCGCGCTGGCGGTATCGCGCTACGGCCGGCTTGACTGCGCATTCAATAACGCCGGCGTCGAGGAAGAGCACCACCGCCTGGCTGATTCCGACGAAGCGGTGTACGACCGCATGATGGCGATCAACGTCAAGGGCGTGTGGCTGTGCATGAAACACGAGATCCGGCAGATGCTGGCGCAGGGCGGTGGCACGATCGTCAATACGGCGTCGGTGGCCGGCCTGATCGGTGCGCCCAAGCACGCGATCTACGCGGCATCCAAGCACGCGGTGGTCGGCCTGACCAAGAGCGCGGCGATCGAATACGGGAAGAAAGGCATCCGGGTGAACTCGGTGTGCCCCGGCGTGATCCGCACCGCGATGCTGGAGCGCGCGCTGGAGCGCGAGCCCGGCTGGGAGCAGGCGCTGGTGCAGATGCATCCGATCGGCCGCCTGGGCGAAGTGGCTGACGTGGTCGCCGCCGTGCTCTGGCTGTGTTCGGACGCATCCGGCTTCGTGACTGGGCACCAGCTGACGGTCGATGGCGCGATGACGGTGATATGAGCGACGTGCAGGCAGACGCAGCGTCCATGGCAGGCAGCCCGGGGCTGCGCCTGATCGATCCGGCGCGGCTGGCATCGGCGGACGTGCACGCGGCGCCATTCCACTTCCTGGTTGCCCGCGATCAGCTGCCGGCCGCAGCCGCGACGCAGCTGGCGGCGGATTTCCCACGCTATCCGAGCGCGGGTTTTTTCCCCTACCGCGCCGAGGATTGCGGCCCGTCGATCATCAACGTCGTGCAAGCGATGACGGATCCGGCGTTCGCCGCTGCCCTGGGTGCACGGATCGACCTGCCGGATCTTGCCGACTATCCGCCGCTGGTCACGATCTGCCGCAGCCTCAACCTGCGCCACGGCACCATCCATACCGACAGCCGCTCGAAGGTCGCCACGGCGCTGCTGTACCTGTGTCCGGAGTGGCCGCACGGCAGCGCGGCCTCGTTGCGCTTCCTCAACCGCATCGACAGCATTGATGACATGGCCGCGCCCGAGATCGCGCCGCTGTACGGAACGATCGCCGCGTTCAAGCGCGCCGACAACAGTTTCCACGGGCACCTGCCGTTTGCAGGCGAGCGTCCGGTAATCCAGGTGGCGTGGCTGTCAAGCACGGCCGAACTGGAGCGAAAGACCCGCCGTGGCAGTTTCAGTCGCTGGTTGAAAAAACTGCTCGGTTCGCTGGATGGACGATGGGGCGCTGGCCGCGCGCGGGACGCCTCGCACCGCAAGTAGGTGGCGCCACGAGGCGTATCGCGCCGTGGCATCCGCCGGGCCTTGGACGATAACCGCAGCCGCGTTCCGAATCGATCCCCCAACGTAGACTGTGCCGATGGACTCCATGCAGCGGACATTCGGCCAAGCCCAGGCGCTGCACCAGGCCGGACGATTGCGCGAGGCCGAGCCCCTGTACCGCGCCGTGCTCGAGCAACTGCCCGGCCAGCCATTGGCCACCCATCGCCTGGGAATGCTGCTGTTGCAAAGCAACCGGCCGGACGAAGCCGAGCCTTACCTGCGCGCCAGCGTGTTGGGCCGCGACGCGCCACCAGAAGCCATCGCGCACCTCGGACTTGCCTTGCACCAATTGGGCCAATTCGAGGAGGCGCTGCACTGGTTCGAGCGTGCCAATGCGGCATCGGCCGGGGCACGCCTGCCGTTCTGGCGCGCGAACACTTTGGTTGAACTGGGTCGCTTCGACGACGCCGATGCCGATTTCGACCGCGCACTTGCACTCGAGCCGGGATTTTCCGATGCGCTGCGCAACCGCGGCATCGCGCGGCTGCTGCGCGGCGACTATGCGCGTGGCCTGGAGGACTACGAACACCGCCGTCCGATCGATCCGGCGCGTCGACGCGAAGCCTCCGGCGCGCTGCCCGACTGGAATGGGGAGCCCCTGGAAGGACGCGCGATCCTGGTCACCGATGCCACCGGACTGGGCGACCAATTGCAGTTCTGCCGCTACCTGCCGCTGCTCGCTGACGCAGGTGCCACGGTCGGGTTCCGGGGCAATCCGCGCCTGTATCGCCTGCTGTGTTCGCTGGACCCGCGGATCACACTGCTGGCGTCGGCTGCCCCGGGCGATCCGGCCTACGAGTTGCACTGCAAGCTGCTTAGCCTGCCGTTCCTGCTGCACACGCGACTGGACAGCATCCCTGCGGTCACGCCGTACCTGCGCGCGGAACCCGAGCGCGTTGCGCACTGGGCCGGGCGACTTGGCACGGGTGGATTCCGCATCGGCGTGTGCTGGAAAGGCAATCCGCGCCGCAGCATCGATGCCGGGCGTTCGTTTCCGCTTGCATTGCTCCAAGGCATCGCCGCGATCCCGGGCGTGCGACTCGTCAGCTTGCAGATGGGCCCCGGCACCGAGGAACTCGCCACGCTGCCGCCGGGCATGCGGGTGGAATCCCTGGGGGATGACTTTGACCGCGGCAGCGATGCCTTCGTCGATAGCGCCGCTGTGATGCAGCACCTGGACCTTGTCATCAGTTCCTGCACGTCGGTCCCGCATCTTGCCGGTGCGCTGCGACGCCCGGCATGGGTGGCATTGAAGTCCATTCCCGAATGGCGCTGGGGCCTGGAGCGTGATGACAATCCCTGGTACCCGGGGATGCGGCTGTTCCGTCAGCCGAGCCGCGGTGATTGGCAATCGGTGTTCAGAATGATGGAAACGGCGCTACGGCCGCTGGTTGCGGGGGTAGGGCGCAACTGAATAGGCGGTCTGAATGAACCACGTTCATCCGGGATTGGGTAGGGCGGCGCAAGACTGCC
>JBKJMY010000205.1:0-13925 GCA_046596115.1 Arenimonas sp. | reverse complement strand
GCACCTGGGCGCGGCGCGCTGAAACGCTTCGCCTGCGCGCGGCATGCAACGATGGCCCCGAGCCGCCGGCGCGCAAAGAAAAGGGGCGCCGAAGCGCCCCATTGACCGCGCGAAGCCGACGCCGTCCGCGCCTACTTCAGGCTCACGTCGTCGACCAGGAATGAGGTCGCGACGCTGGCGCCTTCCACGCCGACGAAGTACAGCTGCACCGTCTGGCCCTTGTAGGCCGACAGGTCGAAGCTCTTGAGCAGGTAACTCGAACCCTTGTTGAGGTTGGAGTAGGTCGCCAGCGTGGCGAGCACCGCGCCGCTGCTGTTGCGCGCCTGCACCTTGAGCGTGTCGTAGGCCGTGGTGGTCGATGTCTCGCTGCTCACCACCTTCAACCAGAACGTCAGCGTGGCCGAGGGCGCCGTGGACGGGATCGCCACCGTCTGCAGCAGGGTGTCGGTATGCGCCGCGCCATAGCCGTTCATCCAGGCCTTCCAACTGCCTGCATGCGCTGCCTGCGAGGTGCTGTTGTCGATGACCCCGCTGCTCGCTGTCCAGACCGTGGCCCCGGATTCAAAGCCGCCGTTGGATACCAGTTCGGTGGCCGTGCCACCACCACCACTGCCTGCGGTGTAGGTGGGCGTGAGTGTGTACGGCGAAGTCGTGCTCGATCCCGAATAGGCGATCACCTTCGCGTACACCGTGGCGGCGGTCGTGCCATTGGTGTAGCTGAGCGTCTCGGTGCTGGTGCCGCTGGTCGAGCTCTTGAGCGTGGCATCGGCCGCGTTGACCAGGTACAGGTCGTAGTCGTTGCCGCTGGGCCCGACCATGTCCACCTTCACCGTCTCGCCAGCCGCCAGCGGCAATGCGAAATAGTCCTTGTCGGTGGTATTGCCCATGGTGCCGACGATCGTTGCGTAGGTGTGCGACACCGCATTGGCGCTGGCCACCGTGCCATTGGACTCCACTTCGTTGAACTGCGTGGCCGCGGCGTTGTTCACCGTGAATGCCACGCCGGCTGACGTTGCCACGTTGCCGGCGGCATCATAGGCCTTGGCCGACAGCGTATGGCTGGCATTGACCAGCGTCGTTGAATCGAGCGCGAGCGAATACGGGCTGGTTGCATCGGCACCTTTCAGCACGCCATCAACGGAGAACTCGACATTGCTGACGCCGACATTGTCCGACGCAGTGGCCGACAGCGTAATCGTGCCGCTGCTGCCGGACTCGGACGCCGCGACTGTCGGCGGCGTGGTGTCGCTGGGCGGTGCGCTGCCCTGGTTGACCCAGATCGGTGCCGACCAGATCCGGTCGCCGTCGGCTTCGGTCACCAGCACGTAGTAGAAGTGCGCGCCCTGGGACGGCGTGAAAGAGTAGGTTCCCGCGCCTTCGAACAACTGGGTCACCGTGCCATTACGGCCGGGAACGCCTTCAAAAAACTGCACCCGCGCTGCACTGCCGCCGCTTGTGCTGGCGTAGTTGGCGGCAAGGGTGAGCGCGCCGCCGTTGCTGATCGTCTGGCCCATCACCAGCCCATTGCCGGTCAATACAACTTGCGCGGTCTTGTCCTCCGCGGCGAACACCCGGCGGGCCTTCAGTGCATCCACGAAGTTGGCGACATTGAGCGTCGCGCCGGTCGGCAGCAGCACGCCGGTGCGGTTGCGGAAGCTCAGGCCCCAGTTGGCGCAGTGGTTATCCTGGTCGGTGGTCGGTGCCACGTGGTAGCCGCGCTCGAGCAGGATGTTCCAGGCCGTGGTGTAGGTGCTGCGGCTGGTCTCGGTTTCGGTGGTGTTGGTGGAGAAGGCCGAACTGTTGAGAACCTCGGACAGCACCATCACGTCATTGCCGTTGGCGTCATAGGCGAGCGGCGTGGTGCCGATGATGAATTGCCCGCTGCTGGCCGGATGGTTGAACTGGCCGATCCAGCCGCGCGCCTTCATCACTGAATACAGGTTGGCGTAATCGGACTTGATCGTGGCGACGCTGCCGATCAGCTGGCCGCTGGCGTTGTATTCCCACTCGGCCAGGCCGTCGGGATTGATCAGGTTCAAGTGTCCACCGTTGCTGATCACGCCCCACTCGTTGCCATACAGCGCAAGGAATGTCGGGTGTGCGCTTCGGTAGTTGGCCGCGGCGGCGATGCCGGAGTTGAACAGGTTGTTGGCGCTGGCGGGCGTGGCGGCGGTGTTGGTGCCGGTGCTGCCGTCGTACATGTGGTTGTGTTCGGAGGCGAGCAGGAAATCACCGCCGGCCTGGTTCTGCATCATCGCGTACGCATCCGCGGGGCCGTAGGTGCCAGCCTGCGGCGACTCCGCGCCGGTGCAGGACGCCAGCACCGCGCCGCCGTCGCTGTGGTTGGTCTGGCTGTGCAGGTTGCCGTAGTAGATCGTGTAGGGCAGGGTGCTTGCCGCGATCGATGCAGCGTCGATGCTGCCCTTGGGGCCGGCATTTGCGCCAGCCCGCGGCTGTCCAGCCCGCGGCTGTCCAGCATGGGCGAGGCCGGTGAACGCCGGCATGCGCGGCGCCGTAACGACGCCGACGCGCAAGTCCATGCGCTGGTCCACCAACTCGTCGCGGCCCAGGGCAAACGATCGAACTGCGCGCTGCACCACGGACAAGTTTTGTTCCGCGGCCATTCGAACCGACGGCACGCTGCGCAGGCGGGCGGTATAGAAGCCGGCGGGAGCGACTGCACCCTGGGCATCCTTGCCGTCCCAGCCGAAGCGGACCGCGCCGCGTCCGTCAGTCAGCGGCGCTTCGCCGATCCAGCGGCGCACGACCTTGCCGCGCGGCGACACCAGATCCACCTGCCAGGTCGCCAGCGTGGCGTCACCGCCTGCGGGGTAGTCGAACGCCAGCCGCACGGCGTGGGCGCCGGCCGCGTCGGGGCGGAAGGCAACATCGAGGGTGGCATCGAATTCGAAATGGTCGGGCAGGCGCAGGCCCTTGTCGGCCGGATCGCCTTGGCGCACGGCGCCAACCGAAAATGTCGTTGCTGCGAGTGCGATCGCCAACACAATGCGACCGAGTGCCGGCCGTCGTGGGCAGGTGTGTGTGGACATAGTGATCCCCGGAAAAAAGTAGGCGGCGTCCCTGCCTTCTCGTTGGGCCTCCGTGCCGGGGGGACTCTACGACAGTCGCAAGACAAAAGCGTGACGCACCGCACCAGTGCTTTCCGGGTGCGGTCGAGCAGGGGCAGTCGGCGCCCTAGTCGCTATCGCCTCGCGCCGCCGCATCCGCGGGGTCGGTTTCGGCGGGCTCGCTACTGCCTTCCCGGGCGGCGCCTTCGTCGATGGCGTCGGACAGGTCCCCGCCACCTTCCACATCGCCGGAAGCACCAGTTCCCGGCCCGGTCCCCGGCGCATTTCCCGGCCCAGCGCCGGGCCCAGTCCCCGGCCCAGTGCCAGGCCCAGCTCGGGGCCCGGCGTGAGTGCGTGCCGGAATAAACGGGGAAACCGGATCACTGGCCGGAAAGGTTTCCTCGATGGCTTCGTCCAACAGGGCGCTCTGATGCGCGCGCGGGTTACCGTCGGCCGTGATCACGCCGAGCGTGGCGCTGGGCGAGACCGGTCGCGACGAGATTGGGAAGCTTCGAGGTGATTGCATGGGAGCATCCTGGCGTCATGCAGGACAAGCCATCCGACCCGTCCCGCGGGGTGGGGTAAAGCGACAACCCTCAGGCAGCAAGCAATGCAGCGCTCAGTGCCTGGGAGCTGTCGGCTCTTCGAGCAGCTTCGCAGCCCAGGGTGCGGCGTTGAGCAGGAACAACCAAGCCTTGGTATCGGTCTTGGCGGCCTCTGCCAGCTCTGCCCAGCTGCGGTACTCGTGGTGGCGGGTTTCGCTTTGCATGCGCTGAGCATGCGCCGCTTACCTCAACGCGCCCTGAACTCGCATCACAGTTCCTGAATGGCGTGAAACCAACGCGTGGAACCTGCACCGGCGGCTGCTCAGGCGGGCCGCCGGTTGGCGTGGATGATGCCCGCGATTTTGGCGTCGCCCTGCTCGATCAACTCCATCGGGGTGTGCTGGAAATCCGACAGCACCATCGCCTCGCCCACGCACCACTCGCGCTGCGCATCGGTAAACCGGCGCGCGCCGCTGGCGACGATCGCGACCAGGTCGGCGCTCGGGATGCGCGTTTCTTCCTCGGCCTCGGCGCGCACCGACATGTTCGGCGCCGCACGCTTGACCTGGCCTTGCAGCCATTCGATGCGCGCGAGCGCAATGCCGACGCGATCACCGCCGCCACCAAGTTGCGGCGCGGCGGCGGCCAGCACGCTGAGCACGGTATCGCGCTCGTTCTCCACCGCCGTGGTCGCCTTCGCGGCGTCGGCGAGCTGCGTTTTCATCGCCTCGATGCAAGCCTCGAGCTCTCGCAGTTCGTCGGTCTGGTCGACCAGCGTCTTGGACCCGATACGCGCGATCACTTTCTTCGCCATTGCCTCGTACAGCGGCAGGTTGCTGAACTTGAGGTCGCGCGCAGCGGCCTGCCAGGCCAGGGCCACCTGGTTGGAGGTTTCCTTGATCTCGCGCACGGCCGCGGCCGACGGCGGCGAGTCCAGCTGCACTTCAACTGGCGTGCGCTGCAGGGTCTGCATCATGGCGTCCAGCCGCTCGCATAATTCGGACTTGTGGAATTCGCGCACGAGCTTGCGCAATTCGATTCGGCAATCAATCAACAGGGTGCGCAGCGGGTCCATGGGGGATGGCAGTCGCGGGGAGGGGGGGCAGCCATTTTAGCCACAGGCACGCGTGCTGCGCTGCGAACGCCGTCGCACTCGCCCCGGCGATCAGTGGGACAGCAGGAAGTAGAGCAGATTGTTCTGGAAGTACAGGTTGTGGGTCAGCCGGCCATGCGACTCGCACAGGAAAAAGGTCTGGTCCACCGGCAGCGGGTGGAACCGGTCGTCCCCGGGCGGCAGGTCAAAAGGCCGCTTTGCCGCCTGGGACGATCGCGTGACCAGGCCATCGCCCGGTTCCGACATCAGCTGGTCGTAGTCGAGCAATGGCTTGATGCCGCGGCCATGGTTGGCGTTGTCGTGGCCGGCGGTTACCTGGCTGGCGCGGAACACCAGGCGGGACGGGCCGGCGGCGTCCTGCAGCATCACCGCGTGGCTGGGGGTCGCTTCGCAATCGCCCCCGAACGCGGCGATCTCGACATGATTGGGCGGTAGCGGAGCGGTGATCGCCCACTGCCATCGCTCGGCGCGGCGCAAGTTGGCATCGAACGTCGCCTGCAGCGATGACACCGCCTGTTCGCCCTCGGTGGGCTCGGACATCGCATCGCGGACCCGCGCCATCACCTCGGGCGCATACACGCCCCAGTGTTCGCGGCGCCATACCGCGGGATCGTAGATGTCCAGGTCCACGGTTGCACCGCGGATATCGAGCAGCGGCTTGGTCAGCGGATGCGGCAACGTCTGGTAAGGCGTGACGAAGGTGGCCATGACCTCCGCCGGCACCGTGCCGAAGCCGACCCGCATGCCATGGATCAAGCGCTCCAGGCTGGTCACTGCACCCAACTCGGGCATGCCGAGCAAGACCAGCCGGCGGATGCGCTTATCGCCTTCATCCCAGGGCTTGAATGGCCCGGTGCCGCTGAGGACATCGTTCGGGCCGTAGCGCAGGTAGTAATCGGCGATCAGGCCGCCATTGCTGTGCGCGATCAGGTCCACTTTCAACGTCGGGTCGCCATAGTCCAGGCGGATCTGCTCGATCAAGGCGTGCAGCTTGCGCACGGCGATCAGGTCGTCCTTGCGCCAGTCGTAGACGAACACGTAGTAGCGCCGACGTTGATTGCCAACCGGCGTGCCCGGCGTGCCGCGTTCGAATCGACCGACACTCTCCAGCGCATGCAACAGGTCGGCGTAGAAATCCACGCCGCCCACGCCATAGGTCAGGTCGCCGGGCACCAGGCCCTCGCCCTCGCGATTCTCGCTGCTCATCTGGGCCAAACCGCGGTAATTGCTGAAGGCGAGCGCGCTCAATCCGCCCGGCCAGAACTCCTTGCCGGTCTTGGCATCGATCAGGGTGGAGCCGGCCAGCCCGTGCAGCACGATCACTGGCGGTTGGTGCGGATCGTCGGCAATGTTTTCGTACAGGCGTTTCAGGTCGGGATGCGAAGCGCAACCGGTAAGCAGCAGGACGAACAGGCACAGGACCTGGGTGACGCGGCTGGTCATTCGGGATCGGTCGTCAGCGGGAACGCAAGTTTAACGCGCGGCGACGGCCAAACCGGCCGTCGTTGCGTCCCGAGCCGCGGTTGGGCCACGGCCGTCGGGTCACTGCCGCCGTGCCACGGCGGCCGGGTCGCGGCCGCCAGAGCGGCTAGGCTGCCGCGGCGTAGGTCGGGTAGTCGGCGTAGCCCTCGGGTTGGCCACTGAACAGCACCGCGGGGTCGAAGCCTGCCAGCGGCAGCCGCTCACTGAGTCGGCGCACCAGGTCCGGGTTGGCGATGAACGGCCTGCCGAACGCGATCAAGTCGGCCCGACCCGCAGCCAACGCCGTATCGGCGCGATCGCGGTCGAAGTCGCCGGTGAGTACCAGCACGCCTTCGAAGTTGGCGCGCACTGCGTCCACCGTGGACTCCGGCACCGCGCCGGGGGTGGCGATCAGGTGCAGGTAACCGATCCGGCGCGCCGACAGCTCGCGCACCAGTGCCAGCAGCTCGGCTTGTTCATTGTCGAAGTTGGCGGCCAGGTCGTTGAAGGCATTGAACGGCGACAGGCGCACGCCGACGCGCGCATGGCCAATTGCGGCGATGGTGGCATCGACCACCTCAAGCACGTAGCGTCGGCGATTTTCAGCGGAACCGCCGTATTGGTCGTCGCGCTGGTTGGACTTCGGATTCAGGAACTGCGCAAGCAGGTAGCCGTTGGCCGAATGCAACTCGACGCCATCGGCGCCGGCGGCGACTGCGCGTGTCGCCGCATCGGCAAATGCGAAGCGGATGCGCGCCAAGTCGGCGTCGTCCATCGCCTTGGGGACCGGCATGTCCTGCATGCCCTGGGTGTCGGTCCACATCTGGCCAGCGGCAGCGATGGCCGACGGGGCCACGGCGATCGCGCCCACTGGCAGATTGTCGGCATGCGCCACGCGGCCGACGTGCATCAGCTGTACGACAAACTTGGCGCCTTCGGCGTGCACGGCATCGATGATCGGCGCCCAGGCCGCTTGCTGCACATCATTGAACAGGCCGGGGATGCGCGAATAGCCCAGGGCCTCGGGGGCGGGAGCCACGCCTTCGCTGATGATCAGCCCGGCGCTGGCGCGCTGGCGGTAGTACTCGCGCATCAGCGCGTTGGGCAGCGCACCGGGTGCGCGCGAGCGCGTCATCGGCGCCATCGCGATGCGATTGCCGGTGGACAGCGGCCCGTTGGCGAGCGGCCGGAACAGCTTGGCGCTGGACGTGGAGGCAGACGTGGAAGTGGCGGTAGCGGTGGAGGCGGTGGTGGTGGTGTCGGTGGTCATGGTGAATCCCGTGGATGGGTGGTGTCGGGAACCAACATGGACGCCACTATCCTTGCCACCAAGCCGCGCAGCGCGGACGCAGCGTTGCGCACGCGCAACGACAGACTTGCGCTGGCGTGCTCGGGCCGCGGGCCGGCGTAGCCGCAAAACCACCCGGATCTGAGCCTGCGTCAAGGTCCATAAGTCATGCAGGCAAACTGCGCCGTAGCGCAAACAGGCGTAGACGGAGCCCATGCTACGCTCGGGAAATCCCATGAATCCGGACTCCATTCGCCCGCCATGACCCCAATAAATTCCCGCGTCGCCAGTGTTTCTTCCGCCGCCCTCGCCCTCGCCGTCGCGCTTGCTGCGTCAAGCTTCGCAGCCCCGACTCTCGCGCAAGCCGAACTCGCCGGCGCAGCGATCGCCCAGACGCCGTATCCCGGCGGTGAGCTGAAGCTCCACGTTGACGCCACCGATATCGCCCACCGGGTATTTCGCGTGCATGAAGAAATACCGGTTGCGGGCGCCGGCCCGCTGCGCCTGTATTACCCGCAGTGGATTCCCGGTGGACACGGTCCCTATGGACCGGTCGGCCTGGTCGGCGGCCTGACCTTCACCGCCAATGGCAAGACCATTGCCTGGAAGCGCGATCCGCTCGATGTCTTCAGCTTCCTGATCGATGTGCCCGAGGGCGCCGGCACCGTCGTGGCCGAGTTCCAGTACCTGTCGCCGATCAACTCCGACCAGGGCCGCGTGGTGATGACCCCGGAAATCATCGGCTTGCAGTGGAACACCGTCAGCCTGTATCCGGCTGGCTACGCCGCCGACAAGATCATGATCCGCCCGAGCGTCACCCTGCCCGCCGGCTGGGGCTTCGGCACTGCGCTGGAAGGCGAAGGTGATGCCAGCCCGATCGGCCCGAAGTCCGGTCCGCAAAAAGGCGGTCTGGTGCAGTTCAACGCGGTCAACTTCGATGACTTCATCGACTCGCCACTGCTGGCCGGCAAGTACTACAAGCGCATCGTGCTCAAGGATGGCCCGCGCCCGGTGTACATGGATGTCGTGGCCGACGAGGCCAAGGAACTCGACGTCAAGCCGGCGCTGCTGGCCAAGAACAAGGCGCTCGTTGCCCAGGCGGACAAGCTGTACCGCTCGCAGCATTACCGCCACTACCACTTCCTGCTCAGCATTTCCTCGCGCTACGCCGGCATCGGCCTGGAACATCACCAGAGCAGCGAGGACGGCGTGCGCCCGGGGTTCCTGATCGACGAAAAAAAGCCCGGCAGCGACTTGCTGGCGCACGAATATACGCACAGCTGGGATGGCAAGTTCCGCCGCGGCGCGGATCTTGCCACCGCGCACTTCAATACCCCGATGCAGGACAGCCTGTTGTGGGTGTACGAAGGGCAGACCCAGTTCTGGGGCAATGTGCTGGCGGTGCGCTCGGGCCTGCGTACGCCAGAGGCCGGACGCGATGCATTGGCCTCGCTCGCGGCCAGTTATTCCAACCAGGCCGGCCGCAGCTGGCGCCCGCTGATTGACACCACCAACCAGCCGATCGTCAGTGATCGCACGCCGCAGGCCTGGCGCAGCTATCAGCGTGGCGAGGATTACTACTCCGAGGGCGAGCTGATCTGGCTCGACGCCGATACCCTGATCCGCGAGAAGAGCGGCGGCAAGAAATCGATGGACGATTTTGCGGCGCTGTTCTTCGGCACCCAGGATGGTCGCATCGATGTGCTGCCCTATACGTTCGATGACGTGGTGGCGGCGCTCAACACCGTGCAGCCCTACGACTGGAAGACCTTCCTGCACGAGCGCGTATACGCCATTGCCGCCAAGCCGCCGCTCGACGGCCTGGCACGTGGTGGCTGGAAGCTGGTCTATACCGACAAGGAAAGCGAATCGGCCAAGGCAGCGGCCGCGGTCGCTGCGCTGCGTTATGGCGGCGGTGGCACCAACCTGGCTTACTCGCTGGGCCTGGGTACCGACAAGGAAAACAAGATCACCTCGGTACTGTGGGACAGCGTCGCCTTCAAGGCGGGCCTGGCGCCGGGCATGCAAATCGTCGGCGTCAACGGCGACATGGCCACGCCCGACCGGCTCGAGGAAGCCGTCACCGCGGCCAAGGCAAGCAAGCAGCCGATCGAGTTGCTGGTCAACAGTTTTGATCACCTGACCACGATCAAGCTCGACTACCACGACGGCCTGCGCTATCCGCACCTTGAGCGGATCAAGGGCACGCCGGACCGGATTTCGCTGCTGCTGGCGGAAAAGAAGTAAGCGATGCGGCGCGGCCACTGGTTTGCGCTGGCCGCGCTGCTCTTGATCGGTTGGCAGGCGTGGCAGCGTCACGCCGACACGCCGTCCACACCGTCCACACCGTCCACACCGTCCACACCGTCCACGCCCTCCACGAGCGTCAATAGCGCCACGACCGGCGACGACAATCCGCGCATTGAACGTGCGCCGATGCAGGACGGATTTCCGCGCGAAGTTGGCGAAACCCTGGCGCTGATCCGTCGTGGCGGCCCGTTTCCCTTCGACCGCGATGGTGCTGTGTTTGGCAATTTCGAAGGGCGGCTGCCGCGCCAGGCACGCGGCTATTACCACGAGTACACCGTGCCCACGCCCGGCGCACGCAACCGTGGCGCGCGACGCATCATCGCTGGCGGCCAGCCGCCGTCAGAGTTCTGGTACACCGGCGATCACTACGACAGCTTCACCCGCACCGATCCAGGGGCCGGGCAATGAGCGTGCTGTGGTTCGATGGACTGCTGGCCAATGTCGAGGACGCGGGCGTGTATTTCCTGCCCGCGCCGGACGTGGACGAGCTGCTTGAAGCGGCCGCCGTGAATTGCTTTCCCCTGCTGCGGATCAACCTGCATGGCTGCGACGGCAAGGCCGACCTGTTGCTGCGCATCGCCGGTGTGCTCGACCTGCCGCCGCACGTGGTGCGCAACTGGGATGCATTGGCAGATGCGCTGGGCGAATTGCGCCAGCCGGGTACGCCCGGGCAGGTGCTGTTGCTCGAACACAGCGATGGGGTGCGCGTGCAATCGCGCGAAGACTTCAAGACAGCGATGGAAGTGCTGCAAGCGGCCAGCACCGAATGGGCAACGCGCGAGGTACCGCTGTGGAGCTTCATCGTGGTGCCCGAAGACGAGTTCGACGCCCTGTAGTCAGCGTTTGAGCCGGTTCAGCAACTGCGCGCGCAGCCCGCTCGCCGTCCGCTCGTCCAGCGTGGCCAATACGCTCCGGGCCGCCTCGGGAATGTGCTCGGCGGTCGCCTCACCGGGCTCGAAGACATAGTGGCGGAAGGTTTCCTGCCACGCGCGCCGCTGCGCCTCGGGCAGGTCGCGCACGCTCAGCAAGGCCAGCATCAGCGCGTCCAGCGGTGAGTCCAGGTGCGCCGGTGCGCGCCGCCACCAGTAATTCACCAGCACGTTGAATGTATCCAGCGCTTCGATGTGATGCCACCACTGGCTCGGGATGAAGATCGCGTCGCCGGGATCAAGCTCGGCCACCTTCGCGCAGCGCCAGGCTTCGGCAAACCGTGGGAAGCGCTCAAGATCGGGCGCGTGCAGGTCCACCAGGCTGATCGCCTGGCCGGCCGGGGTCATGTCGAGCGGGCCGACATACAGGTTGGCCAACTGTTCGGGCGGAAACACCGTGAAGCGTCGCCGGCCGACCGCCACGCAGGCCAGGTTGTCGGGCACATCCTGGTGCGGCGCGATGCGGGTGCGATTGCCCAGCCACACCAGGGCGACGCCGTTGCGATTGCCGAGCGCGACATCGTTTTCGGCACGGAAGCCGGGCAGCCAGCCATCCACCGCCGTCGCACCCACGTACAGGGCCGGCGGCTCGGCATCCATGCGGTGGTTGGCCAGCGCCGCCAGCACGCGGTCCAGCGTGTCCTGCCCCTGGCGAAAATTGAAGCCGCTCAGGTCCTGGTTGTAGAAGAAGCGGCCACGGATATCCGGCGGTCCCACCAGCGCACGCACGGGTGCCCCGCGATAGAAGCGCAGCAGGTAGTCGCTGGCCGCGTCGGCGCCCGATCGGCCGGCGTGCACCAGCGGCCAGTCGGCGACCAGGCCGCGTAACACGACCGGCTCGAAACCATCGAGCACCGCGGCCGGCAGCGCGCGCGGGTCAGCGCCGCGAATTTCGCGGATCGGTGCGGGCGTGGGCAGGTTCGCGGTCGCCTGGAGCACGTTGGTCTGTGATGCGCCGGCGTGGGGCAGGTTGTCGTGGGGCATGGTGTCGTGCGGCATGGCCCAGCGTACCGCAGCGTGCGCGCGGCCGAAACCGCACGCTGGAGCTCCGTGCCCACGATGTGGGCCCACCCATTCAGCGGGACAGCAGCACCTGCGCGCGTGCCAACGCGGGATCAACAATCGGCCCAGGCGTCGCAGGGGCGAGCGTCGCAGGGGCGAGCGTCGCAGGGGCAAGCGTCGCAGGGGCAAGCGTCGTCGCGGCAAGCGTCGTCTGGGCAAGCGTCACCGGCGCAAGCGTCACCGGCGCAAGCATCACCGGGGCAGTGAAGGCATCGCGCCAGGCAGCAAGCTGCAGCGGATCCATCGCCACCACGATGTCAGGCGTGATGCCCGCATCGGTGGAATCCTCGGCCACGTCATGTCGGTCGATGGTGTGCCCGTTCGGGCGCTCGAAGGTGCCGGTCGACAACACCATGCCGCCGCGGCCGCCGCCCAGCGTGTACACGGTCTGGATCCGGCCCTTGCCATAACTGCGCTCACCCACCAGCAGTGCGCGGTCGCGATCCTTCAGCGCGCCGGCCAGGATCTCCGCCGACGATGCGGTGTGTCCATTGATCAGCACGACCAGCGCAAGCCGCGTGTATTTTCCGCGCGTGGCCTCGAAGTGCGTCTCGCGCCCGCGCTCGCGCAGGGTCAGCAGCAGCCCCTTGTTGATCAGCAAGTCGGCGACATCGAGCGCCGGCCGCAACAGGCCGCCGCCGCATTCGCGCAGGTCCAGCACCACGCCGCGTGCGTGGCCGCGCATCAGTGCCGCCAGCGCGGCATCCACGCGCGCGGCGGTGTCGGTTGCCATTTCAGTGATGCGGATGTAGCCGATGCGGCGTGTGCGATCGATCCACCACCGGGCATCGGCATCGGCATTGCCATTCGCGCTGGCCGCTGCAAGCAACGGCTGCACACTGGGGCCGGCAACTGCGCCGAAATCGTCATCGAGCTGCTTTGCATCGCCAGGATCCAGGTAGCGCGAGTACGGATCGAGCTCGCGCAGCAACGCGGCCAGCGCGCGCCGTTCCAGCTCCGCACGCGGGATCGCCAGGACGTAGTGTTTTTCGATCTCGTCCAGGCCCGAGGCCAGCGGTGACCCCTCGTCCTGCGCGGCGGCGACGCCGGGCCGCAACAGCGCCAACAACAGCGCAAGCAGCAGCACCCGTCTGGTCGCTATCGGTGTCGGCTCACCCATGTCGCACTCCGCTGCCGTGCGGGTTGCCGGCGCCAGGGCCATGGTATCGCCGCCGATGCGGCTGCGCGCGCCCGCATAAGCCCAGCGCGTATCATCAACGCGCGCATCCGCGCCGATGCTGCAAGGACAACTGCCATGGCCAACGCCCCCTCCCACCTCGACGACGACGAGATCGAACGCCTCGGCGAACTGCTCGATCGCCTCGGCGTCCCGCACGGCGGCTTCAACATGGAAGCGCTCGATGGCTACCTGTCGGCGCTGGCAGTCGGCCCGGATACGCCGCCCAAGGACGAATGGCAGCCGCCGATCTGGGGCGAGCAGCCGCCGGCGTTTGCCGATGACGCCGAACGCGATGAAGTGCAGCGCCTGCTGCTCGGCCACCGCAATGCCTGCATCGCGCGGGCGCGTTTTGATGGCGACGACCTGCCCGACTCGCTGTCGCCGCTGCTCTGGCTACCCGAAGATCCCGAAGCCGAGCAGCCCGACGCACTGGATGTCGGCAGCGACTGGGCACATGGCTTCTTCACGGCGGTGGAGCTCAGGCCCGAGCCGTGGCAAGCCTGGCTGGACGCGGAGGAGTGGATCGACCAGATATTTTCCCTGCTCGAACAACTCGCGACCGGCGAGATCGAGGCAGAGCAGGAGGGCGGTACGCCGACCACCATCGGCTTCAAGGAACGGATGGAAATCGTCGCCAGCCTGCCCGGCATGCTCGCAGACCTGCACCAGTACATGATCGACGCGAAGTCGCCGAAGAATCCGGTGCGCCGTTCCGACCAGCAGCAGGATCGCAACGCGCTGTGCGCCTGCGGCTCGGGCAAGAAATTCAAGAAGTGCCACGGCGCCTGAGCATGCGCCGCCAGCGCAACGCGAACGATTGCCCGCCCCCGGCAATCGTGAGCCGACTCAGCGTGCAGGTGTGACAGGCGTAGGCGCGTCTAGCGTAGGCGCGTCTGGCGTAGGCGTGTCTGGCGTGGTCGCGATGCGCGCTTGTTCCGCACTGACGTAAGTCATCAGGTCCAGGAAGG
>JBKJMY010000341.1:0-7111 GCA_046596115.1 Arenimonas sp. | reverse complement strand
AGGATGCGGTGCTCACCTGTCTGCACGACTTCCACGCAGGCCGCCAGCAGGCCGTCGTCGCGCAACATGGGGAAGGTCGCGCACATGCCGCGGCCGAGAACCTGCGCGCGGGGCCGGGCCAGCACCTCCTCGCCCTTCGCGTTCAACATGACGTAACGCACGTCCTGGATCGTCCCATGTTCGTCGCGCATGCACTCCAGGATGAAGAAGGCGTCCAGATGACTTTCCACCGCCGCATCCAGCCGCGCCAGGTCTGCCTTGGCGCGCATGCGCGACGCCTCCAGCGCGGACAGCAAGGGCAGCAACTGTCGATGCATGATCCACAGGCCAACCAGCAGAAAGGCGCCGAGGAACAGCATCACGGCTTCGAACTTGCGCCGGATCGGCGCATAGATTTCGACGATATCGCGCTTGACCACCAGCCCCAGCCCGGTTCCGCCGATCGGGCCATAGCCGGCGAGCACGCGGTGCCTGCGGTAGTCCAGGGCAATGATGGTGCCCGCTTCACCGTGCAGCGCGCGATCCATCGGCAGCGGCTGGCCTCCGACGATGCGAGCCGAGGAGAAGGGCAGCGGCCGGCTGCGCACTGGAAAACAGCGCATCTGCAGCGCATCGCCACCACACACGACCAATTCGGTGGTCTGCCCGAATGCATTGGTGTCCCTGCCGAGCTTGGTCAGCGACTCCAGCCGCTGTTCGGTGACCAGTCGTCCAGTGCCGGACGCATTCGCTACGGGCTGGCTCCAGTGCAAGACGTAGCCATCATCCCAAAGCAATTGTGCGAGTGACGGTCCGGCCAGGTCGAGCGACAGGGCGGGCTTGGCGGGCTCGCCCACCAGTACTTGCGAGCGTCCGCCCACCTCCAGCGCGACGTAGGAAAACCCATGCGCGGCTGCGGCCGCCGTCCAGGTGTTCAACTCTGCGACGCGCAACGGGTCGGGATGCGCAGCATGGCCGCTGCGCATGACTTCGCCCAGTCGCAAGTCGCTCGCCAGCACTTCGGCTCGCGTCGTACGGTAGGAAATGACCGTCGCGTACATGGCGCTGCGTGCATGCGCCATCTGCGCAAGGTAGCTCCTCTCTTGCGTCTCGATCACCGACTGCAGCAGGCCGAATCCGAGCAGGCCGGAGCTGGCCGCGCACAGCAGCAACAGCAGCGCCGCGGTGCGAAAGACCGCCGAGACCCGATGGTCTGCATCCTCGTCCGAGGGCGACGCAACGCGGTGGGCGTGGGCCGCCAGGCCAACGCCAAGCACGACCATCCCCATCGCCGTATGTGCAGCCATGCGCACGACGCCGGCCCATCCATACAGATACTCCAGCTGCAGGGCGTAGCCAGCTGCGCCGATCAGCCCAAGTCCCCCGACAGCGATGGCCGCCAACCGCGCTGCCCGGGCCATCGCCTGGCCGGGCGCTCGCGACAGGCCGGCAAGGGCTGCGCCAAACAGCACGAAGCACAGCGCGGTGTTGGGCGCCATGCGCCCGGGATGTGGGTAATCGGGCTGAAGGGGTCGGTGCAATTCGGGCAGCGACAATGCCGGACTCAGGTCCAGGGCGAGCACCACCAGTTCTTCAATCCCCAGCAGGGCGACCGCAATGCCGAGCACCACGGCGATGGTCCGACGGCGGTCTCCACTCCCCGCTGCCAGCGCAAGCCCGAGCCCAGCGAGAAAAAATCCGATCCCCGTATTGACCACCATGGGAGTCCAGCCGGGCCGGGGCTGCACTAGCACGTTGATGCCCAGCGCCCAACCCACCAGATCGGCGGCGCCGAGCAACACCGCGAAGGATGCCGCCAGAGTGACTTGGGCCCTCAGGGTCGGTGCCTTTAGCCTCATCGGGGGGATTTGATTCCATCGCACGGGCCGGGGCCCCGGCCGCTAGCATAAGCCCTGTTTTGCGCCGGAATCGAGATCCCGCGCTCAGTTGCGCGCAGCCGGTTCACGTCTCAGCAGGCGGCGCAGTGCCTGCACCAGTCGGTAGCTGCGACTGCCCCGCACCAGGCCGATCATGCGCAGGGCCGACTCCAGCTTGCCTTGCAGGGCCTGGTTGTCCCGGTAGAGCCGCTCGATGTGCTGATCACGCCCGGCCATCACTGCCTGCAGTTCCAGCATGTCGTTGGCCTCAAGCGTGCGTCCCTCGGCAATGCGCGTCGGCAACGGCCGATCAACATAGACCGTTGAATGGGTCGCGGACTGCTCCTGCGCCGGGCGGTCGCGGGTGTAGAAATACAACGCGATCGAGCGCCGCGCGCGCTGCACGCCGTCGACCGGGAATCGGATCGGTGAAAAGCCGTGCCAACTGGCCTCGGTCGTCTCGAAGATCACCGCGCGGTTGAACAGCGGTTGCACGCTGGTGACCTGGTCGTCACCGGCGCGCGGGTCGCGATGCAATTCGAGCACGCCACCCCAGTCCGGATCCCACGCCGGGTTCAGGTACACGATCAGGTTCAGGCGCCGATGCGTATGCGTGAGTGGATGGCGGTTGAAATCGACGTGCGCATCGAGCGACTGTCCATCGCGGTTGTCATGGGTGCCGCCACCAAAATAGTCGGGGTCGTAGAGCAGGCCGGGGATCGCAGTGATCCGCGACACCATATCCAGGAACACCTCGCTGCTGACCATGGCATCGAGTTCAACGAATGCAGGTCCGAGTTGGCGAACGCCTTGGTGAACTGCCTTCTTGCCGACCTGGCCATCCTCGTTGAGCGCTCGCTCCGGGACGAATGCCGGAAATGCCGCCAGCAGGCGCTGCGCGAACGCGGGTTCTAGGAATTCGTCGATCACCACATGGCGGAACGGCCTGGCGGCCTGGAAGGCAGTCGCGTATGCGTCCGCATTGTCCCGCGCATCGTTGCTGACCATGCGACACCTGCCCGTCGATTCCGACGCGATCATACCGCCGGCTGCCCGCCTCAATGCGAGGTCCCGAGCAGGATGCGCAAGGCTTCGACCAAGGATGGCTCGGTCTGCCGGATCGGTACCGAGGTTTCAAAGTGGCCGGCCAATGGTAACGGCAGGACGATGGCGCGATCGCCGGCGAGGGTGGCGCGTGCGACGTAGTCACGCACCGACGCCGCATCGACGATCGGGTCGCGTTCGCCCTGGATGAAAACCTGCGGCACGCCAAGCGGCAGACGCTGCGCGGGCGAGGTCTGTGCATAACGCTGTGGCACGGTAGACGGATCGCCACCAAGTACGGCTTCCACCGACGAATGGCAGCTGTCCGCAGGACCAACGCGATACTTCGCCATGTCGGTGATCGCGGCGAGCCCGAGTACGCCGCGGATTGGAAGCGGTGCGCGGGAATATAGCGCGCTGTCGGCCGGCAGCTTGTCGCGGCTGGCGAGCCACAGCGCGAGCTGGCCGCCCGCGGAATGTCCGGCAGCGAACGTGCGCGCCGCATCGAGCGGGTGTTTCTTCGCAAGTTTGCGGACGAAATCCGTGGCCTGTGCAGCATCGGCAAATGTTCCCGGCCAGCCACCGCCCTCGTCACCGATCCGGCGATATTCAATCGTCCATGTCGCGACGCCGTGCATGGAAAACCACACGGCCAATCGCGTGATGTACTGATAGTCGAATGCGTTGAGCCAACATCCACCATGGATGAGGACAATCACTGGAAAAGGTCCCTTGCCGTTCGGAACCCGCAGCTCACCAAACTGTTGCGGCCCCTCGCCGTAGGCAATCCGTTGGCCAGGTGCTGGCATCGGCATGTTAGACAGTTCGGACCAACTCAGTGTCTTTGGCGGCTCGGCTGCAGGCGGCGCGGGTGCATGCGGCGCGGCCTCGATCGGCACAGCATTGTGCGGCCCAGCTTCCCGTGGCGGCGTGCCAGTGCTACACGACGTCGTTGCAAGTAGCGCTGCCAGGCAGCACGCCATGCGTGGGTGCAATGTCATCAAACGCCTCCGGGCTTGCCGAGCTTCCTGCCAATGCGCAGGCTATCAGTCGGGCACGTGGCGTGCGTAGCCTGCCATCGGTCGCCCGGCCTCGAGGTCGTATTCATTCATCAAGGCATTGGTGCCGGGTGCGATGGGATGGATCGGGATCAGGCGCGACCGGCCATCGTCGTCGTCGCGCTGCCCTGGCGCGCCCGACCTTGCGAAGTTCGGGTCCGCAGCGCCCAAACTCATTCGTGGACCGGGATCATCACTTCATTGCGACGCATGAACCACAGCGTCCATGGTGGATTGTAACGCGCCAGGGCAGCGCTACCGGCGACCTGCAGGCGGTGGCGGGTGATGAACTCGCGCAGGGCCGCCGTCTGCTTGATGACGTCGTCTTCCCGGGCCAGACCAGAGAATCGAGCAACCGCGAAGCGAGTTGCCGGCATCGCTCGCAGGTGCACGCGTGCATCGTTGGGCACCGGCAACATCGCCAGGGTCTTGCCAGCTGGCATCACGAACTGCACCGTCCACAGGTCCTTGTCCGCGACCTGGACCACCGGCGCGGTCATGGGAATGGACTCACCGGCGGGACTGGATTGCACAACCGGGGCCGTCATCGGCAATCGCTCCCGACGGGTATTGCCACCGAAAATATAGCCGGCCAGCAAGCGAAAGCCTGCATTGGATGCCTCGTCACGGTCTCCGCCGACCTTGACCTCGGCCACGACGAGTTCGGGATACTGGCGCACCTCGAAATTGCCTTCGCGCAACGTGGATGAGAATTTCGGTTCTTCAGTGGCCATGGCCATGGCTCCAGGAAGCAACAGGACAAGGACCAGAACCGCTCTGAACCGACGTAGAAAGGACAGGGAGGATCTGTGCATAAGGAGCAGGAGACCATGGCCCTTGCCACCGCCACGTGAAGGCGTGGCCGGCCGGATCGTCAATGCCATGACGCCCATAACGTCTTGCGCCGCGGGTTGCACGGACGCTGTCGCTCCCCGGCCACCGCCCGCAGCGCCGCCATGTCGCCCGGGATCGAGGCTTTGCTACAGCGCTTGGCTGATGCTCGCCACGTCGCGGTAAAGTCGAAACTCCATACACTTTCTAGGGCGTACGCGGTTACTCTCAGGCACGGGTCGAAGCAACCCAACGGTTTGCCGCGCCGCGCCGATTCGTGTTCTGCCCCCCATTTCACAAAGAAGACAAGCAATGCAGTCAATAGGTAGCCCGTTGTTGTGGACCGTGTTCGCCGCGGTCGTTATCGTCGCATTGCTTGTCGATCTGGTGCTGATGCGCCATGGCGGCCCACACAAGGTCACGTTCAAGGAGGCTGCCTGGTGGAGTGTCGGCTGGATCGCGCTGGCGCTCGCATTCAACGCCGGATTGTGGTGGTGGATCACGCAGCAAGCCGGCGCCGATGTCGGCAGCCGCATCGGCCTGGAATTCCTGACCGGCTATCTGGTCGAGAAATCGCTCGCGGTCGACAACATCTTCGTGTTCCTGATGATTTTTTCCTACTTCGCGGTGCCGGAAGTGCAGCGGCAGAAGGTGTTGATCCTCGGCGTGCTCGGCGCAATCGTGCTGCGCGCGATTTTGATCTTCGTCGGCGGCATGCTGCTGGCGAAGTTCCACTGGATCCTCTACCTGTTCGGCGCATTCCTGTTGCTGACCGGCATCAAGATGCTATGGGCCGCAGGCCAGGCGCCAAACCTGGAAGGCAATCCCGCGCTCAAGTGGATGCGCAAGCACCTGCCATTGACGCCCGACTATCACGGCAACAGGTTTGTGGTGACCCTCGACGGCGTGCGTCGCTACACCCCGCTGTTCGTGGTGATCATGCTGATCGCGGTGACGGATGTCATCTTCGCGGTGGATTCGATCCCGGCAATCTTCGCCATCACCTACGACCCGTTCATCGTGCTCACATCGAACGTGTTCGCGGTGCTCGGGCTGCGCGCGATGTTCTTCCTGCTCGCAGGCATGGCCGACCGCTTCCACCTGCTACCGTATGGACTGGCGGCGGTGCTGATTTTCATTGGCGGCAAGATGCTGCTGGTCGATGTCTACAAGATCCCGGTGCTGTGGTCACTGGCAGCGGTGGCCGTGACGATCGCCGTGACCATGCTGCTGAGCCTTCTGCTTCCCGCCAAGGACGAGGCGGGCGCCGAGGGAAGATGATCGGCGTCTGGACCCGCCCCGGTTCGCGGCTGGATCGCAACGCGGCCAGTCGCGATCAATGCAGGCGGGGCCGGCTTGTCGTGCCTCAGCCGGCTTTGACGTAGGGCCGCACGGCACTGAATCCGCCATCCAGATGGATCACCTGGCCGGTGATCCAGGTCGACTGCTCCGACAACAACCAGGCCGCGGCACTGGCGCCTTCGTCGGCGTCGCCAAATCGTCCGAGTGGATACTGGGCGGCAATCTGTTTTTCCACCGCCTCATTACCGAGCATGCGCGCGGTCATCGGCGAGCGCATCAGGCCGGGCGCAACGGCGTTGATGCGGATACCAGCACCGGAGTAGTCGGCGGCCAGCGAGCGCACCAAGGCCTCCAACCCGCCCTTCGCTGCAGCGATCGCGGCGTGATTGGCCACGCCCATGCCGGCGACTACCGAGCTGAACACCACCACCGCACCCGTTTTTTTCGCCGCGGTGAGCGCGCCGAGAAACGCCTGCAAGGTGAAAAATGCCGAATCCAGATTGGTCGCCATCACTTCGCGATATTGCGCTTCGCGCACGCGCGCCAGCGGCGCAATCAAGGTACTGCCCACGCAATGGGCCAGATATCCCGGTGCCGTGCCGAAGTGGCTTTGAGCTTGCGCCACCGCATCGGCGGCACCTGCGACGGTAGACACATCGGCCGTGATCAGGTGGTCGCCATCGACCGCGGAAAGCTTGTGCGGATCCCGCGTCACCAGGGCCAGCCGCCAATCCGAGCCACGCAGGCGCGCTGCCAGAGCCTGGCCCACGCCACCGCTGGCACCGGTAATCAAAATGCTGCGATCCATCTCGCCTGCCTTGTTCAAAACCGTGCGCGAACATTAGCCGATGCAACCGTATCCGGCGCGTGAACAAAGCCCGGCCCGAAAACCCGGGTCAGAGTCGGCTTTTCCGCGGAGCAACCTACGTCCCGCTGCAACCAGGAAAAGTCGACTCTGACCCGGGTTTTCGGGCCGGGCTTTGTTCACGCGCCGGATACGGTTGCATCGGCTAATGTTCG
>JBKJMY010000156.1:0-2751 GCA_046596115.1 Arenimonas sp. | reverse complement strand
GCCACAACCGAACACGATCGCGTCCATGTCCCCGCCCATCTGCTCCCAGATCTCCGGAGCGGTGCCCTCTTCGTGCGCGAGCGGGTTGTCGGGATTGCCGAACTGGTTGATGAAGTACGCGCCGGGGGTCTCGCGCGCGATGCGCTCGGCCATGTCCTGGTAGTACTGCGGATGGCCCTTGGCCACGTCCGAGCGGGTCAGCACCACTTCGGCGCCCATCGCACGCAGGTTGAAGATCTTCTCGCGACTCATCTTGTCGGGGACGACCAGCACCAGGCGATAGCCCTTCTGCTGCGCGACCAATGCCAGGCCGATACCGGTATTGCCGGCGGTGCCTTCGACCAGGGTATCGCCCGACTTGATCCGGCCGGCCTTTTCGGCGGCCTCGATCATCTTCAGCCCGATGCGGTCCTTGATGGATCCGCCGGGATTCATGCACTCAAGTTTCAGGTAGAGCTCGCACAGGCCCGTGTCGAGGCGCTGCGCCTTGACCATCGGCGTGTCGCCGATCAGCTCGAGCACACTCTGCTTGGGTTTCATGAACGGACTGCCCGGTCTGGGCACATGCCCGGCCGCGAATTCTAACCCGGCCGGCCGAGGGCGGTCAGGGTGCGACTGGCGGCGACCCGATGGCAATCAGGTTGCGAGCGGCGGCGGCCCGATGGCAATCAGGTTGCGAGCGGCGGCGGCCCGGCGAGGAAGGGCCGCCGCCGTCGCGGTGAACTAGTGGTGCGCCTCGAACATGCGCAGGAGGCGGTCCTTGGCATAGAGCTTTTCGCGCTTCATCCGCGACAGGGTGTTGTCGTCAAGGGGCAGGACGCCGAGTTCGGCATCGAGCACCTGCTTGTCGAGTTCGCGGTGGCGCTGCAGGAGCTGGCGGAATTCCGCATCACCTTTCATCAACGCTTCGACTTCTTCCTGCGGCTGTGCTTCAAACATGTGACCTCCTTCTGAAACGCAAACGCCCCGCGCGGTCAGGCGCAGGGCGAGCGGGTTTTAGGCAAGGTCAGGTCTCTGGTGCAGCGATCGTTCCGCTTGAGCGCGCGCGCTGCCAAGTGGCCGGCGGCGTGCTCTGCGGTGACGACTCCTGCTCTCATCGGCCTGGCTCTCTTTCGCCCGACGGCATCATGCCAGGGGGCAAGTCCGACGCTACTCCGGCAATGCGGGCGCCGCAAGCGACCTTTCAACTAACTGTTTTCATTAATATTTGTGAATTCTTGCCGGGCAACGGCCGGGGCGCCGGGCGGCCCGGTTTTTCAACCACTTAGCCGCGTCCCGGCCCTGCCTGGAGCGCGCAAACCGCGCTGGGGCGCGACTCAGCGGAGCGAAACCTCGACCCGCCGGTTGCGCGCCCTGCCCGCCTCGGTGCTGTTGTCGGCAACCGGTTGGCCCTCGCCCAGGCCAACCGCCCGGATCCGGCCGGCCGGCACGCCTGCCGCGACCAGCGCATCACGCACCGCGTCGGCGCGCTTCTGGGACAGCGCCAGGTTGATGGCATCACTACCCTGGCTGTCCGTGTGGGCCTCGACCCGGATGCCTGATTTTCCCCGAAGCTCCCCAGCCAGCGTGCCGATGCTGGCCCGGCCAGTGGCCCCAAGTCGGGAGCTGCCGCTCGCGAATGCGCTGCCCGCCAAGGTGTAGACGGTGCGTCCGCCCTGCGTGCGCGAAGGCGGCATGGCGCCCTCGTCCTTCCCGACATCGGCGAGCGCGGACGCCAACTCAGCCTGCTTGCGTGCCAGTTCCGCGTCCTTCGCCCGGGCGTCCGCCAGCTTGAGTGCCTGCGATGCCTGGGCATTGGCGGCGTCGGTATCGGCGGTCGCCTGGTCGGCTGCCAGGCGGTTGGCTTCGGCCTGGCGCTGCGCGTCTTCTTCCCGCACCAGTTGCTGCATGCGCAGGCGCTCCGACTCGGCCTGCGAGGCTTCGGCGTCGCGGCGGCTGGCTTCCAGCAGGATCTGGTCGCGCTCGCGATCCAGTGCGATGGACTGCTCGTGCAGCGCATCGGCCTGCGCCGCGTCCCGGGCTGCCCGCACCCAAGCTTCGGCCAGGAACAGCGCGTGCGCCCGATCCCGCGAGCGGGCGACCTGCAAGGTGGCCAGGGCCTGGTGTGCCTTGTAGCGTTCCAGCCTGGCGCGGCCGGCAAGCGCCGGGTCGGCATCAAGCGCCGTCAGGTCGGCGCTCAAGCGCACCAGGTCAAGATCCGGCCCGGACGCTGCGCGGACCGGCGGCGCCAGCGCCACGGTGACCAGTAGCGCAAACAACGCGGCGCGGATCATCGGCGTACCCCCGGAACCACCAGCAGTTGCCGGCGCAGGTCCACGTTCCGGGTCGTCTTTGCGTCAACATCTGCGCGCGCGGCATCAAGTTCTGCGGTGGCCAAGGCCTGGTCGGCGCCGGCGCGGGCTTCGTCCGCCAGCCGAAGCGCGTCCTTGTACTTTCGTCGGGACAGCGCATCCTGTGCCTGGACGTAGCGGGACCTGGCGTCCGCCAGCACGTCAGCCGCCGCGCCGCGCGGCTGCAGGCGTTCCGCTGCCGCCACCGCCGCGCCGGCCGCATTGACCTCAGCGTCGGGGGGCGTCGCGGCCCAGGCACTGCCGGAACCACCTGCAAGCAGCAGCAGGGCGAGGGAAAGCGCGTTTTTCCGATCAGACAGTGCCATGGTTCTCATTCGCAGGCTGCATAGACTTGGTATTGTCGGCAGGGGTTCGCCCTCCCGCAATGGGCACGTGGCACCGAAGGGGACAAAGGACGCAG
>JBKJMY010000320.1:0-8385 GCA_046596115.1 Arenimonas sp. | reverse complement strand
GCTACAACCGCTGGACCGGAAGCGGCTCGGGCTCGATGCGCACACTGCCCGGCAGCTGGACCGCGATCCGCTTTTACACGATCACGGCGGGCCTGCAAGACCAGGTGCATTGCTTCACCACCAGCTACGCCGGCACCTGTCCCAGTGGCGCATTGTTCAATGCGGCCAGCAATGTCATCGCGCAGGTTGGCGTCGGCCTGGGTAGCAGCGCCTACAGTTATGACTGGAACTGGAAGGACGGCATGCCCTACAACGCCGGCGGCGGCGACAGCAGCAATGGCGTCGGCCATTTCCGCTCGCTGGCCAATACCGGGCTGATCGTGCGCAACATGCTCACCACCACTTGCAGCACCGGTTGCGCGAATGGCTATGCGGGCGTGAACGGGCCGGCGACGAATCTCTGATACCGGAAAAGGGGCGGTTGAAGGGGCCGGGTTCGCCTGGTTCTCCCGTCCCCTTTTGTTGTTGTCGCCGGTGTTCGTGTTCGTGTTCGTGGACAATGGGCTGGCGGTAGGTCATGTGCCGCGCGGCGACGCCTCATCGGACACGACAACCATGCGAACTTTTGTACTGCGAGCGCGGGCGGCACCCACGGATAGCCAGAAGCTGTTGGCGTGCGTTGGCACGCAGGCCCATGTCGAAATCCTGGCGCACACGCTGATGAACGCGGTGTTTGTGGCGCAGTCGCATCGCGCCTTTGTCACGGTGTACCTGGTGCTGGAAAGCACGCCGGATTTCTCCCGCACGATCCGCTTCGATGCTGACGCCATGCATGACTTTGGCGGCTTCAACGAGCAGGCGCTGCTGGGCCGGATCGCCAAGGCGCTGGACGCGTCCAGGGGCATGGGCAAGGACGAGGTGCGGCCGGTGGAATCGGGGGTGACAGTGCGCACGGTCAGCTTCGAGCGGCTGGTGCAGGAGCTGGCCCAGGATCATCAGCTGTATGTGATGGACCCGAAAGGCACATCGATCCGCGAGCAGGTGTTTCCAGACAATCCCTGCTTCCTGCTGACCGACCATGTCCCGATGCCGAAAAAGACGTTCCACACGCTTGCACACCTGGGCGCAATCAAGATTTCACTGGGATCGAAAATGCTGTTTGCATCCCAATGCGTCGTCCTGATCCACCATGAGCTGGATCAGCGCTAAAACCCGGGTCAGAGTGCACTTTTCAGAACCCGGGTCAGAGTGCACTTTTGGTGCCCATGGACTTAGGCCCTGACTCAACCCCGAAAAAGTCCACTCTGACCCGGGTTTTTCACGCTGGTTTTCAGGATTCGTCGCCGGTCAGGCGCGCGCCCTCGCCCCGGGAGCTCATCGCCTCGAGGTCCAGTTCGGTGTCGAGCCGCTCGGCAAGTGCGGAACTCATGCGTCCATCGCCGCGCAGCCGGTCAACGACCGCGCGTTGCGCGGCCAGCGCTGCCGCCACTGGCGCGCGCTCTTCGGGATGCTGGCCGGCGCCACCGGAGCGGGCGATGCCGACTTGCCCGCTGGCAATCCGCGCGACCAGATCCCTGCGCCTGTGCGTCTGGCGTTTCCCCGCGCCCGCCGGCTCCTTGAGCGCTTCCACATCCGCTTCCACATCCGCTACCGCCGCCGCCGCGTCCGCGCCCGCGCGCCCAGCGAGCGCCCGTGCCTCATCTTCCTCACGCTGCTCGCGCTCCGGGTCGCCAACGCGCAGCCACTTGATCAGCGGAAGCAGCGTGCTTCCCTGGAACAACAACGTCACAACGATCACCACCAGCGTCAGGAAAATGATGGTCGCGCGGAGGGTGCCATCGGCATCAAGCGAAAACGGCAGCGCCAGCGCGAGTGACAGCGACACCACGCCGCGCATGCCGGCCCAACCCATCACCACCTGTTCGCCAAGGGAGGGCGTCGCTGCCGAACTGCGGCGCAGCTGCCCGACCAGGCGCGGCACCACGATCATCCAAACCAGGCGCACCACGATGATCGCAGCGGCAAGCACGCCGCCCGCCACCAATACTTCGGGGCGGGGCCAGTCAACGACGATCTCGCCCATCAGCAGGCCCAGCAGCAGGAACACGGCGGCGGTGCTGGCATAGCGCAGGAAACTCCACACCGTGCGTGCCGCCAGGCGCGCCACCGGGGACGACACCTTGGATGACGACGCACGCAGCAGCATGCCCAGCGTCACCACTGCGAGCACCGCCGATCCACCAACGTCCTCGGCGACGTGGTACGCCAGGTAGGGCGCCACCAGCGAGATGCCGACTTCCACCGGCACGCTCTCCGTGCGCCGCCGGATGAATCCGGCTGACCAACCCGCCACCCAGCCCACCGCCACGCCGAGCGGTGCCTCGCGCAGCACCGACCACAGCGCATCCAGCGCATTGAAGTGTCCGGCGGTGAGCGCGGCCAGGGCGATGCCGTAGGCGGAGATCGCCACTGCGTCGTTGACCAGGCCTTCGCCCTCGAGGATCACCACCAGGCGTTCCGACAATCCGGTCTTGCTGGCCACGGCCGTCGCCGCGACAGGATCTGGCGGTGCCAGGATCGCGCCCAACACCACGGCTGCTGCCCACGGCAGCCCGGCCAGCGCGTGGCCGACGACTGCTGCAACCCCTATCGTGGCCACGACCAAGCCCACCGCCAACAGACCGATCGGGAGCAAATTCCGCCGGAATGCTTCCAGCGGCAGTGCATAGGCCGCCGTCATCAGCAGGGGCGGCAGGAAGACGAACAGCACCAGGTCGGGTGGCATCGTCACCGCGGGCAAGGCCGGCACCAGGTGCCAGCAGGCGCCAGCGGCAAGGCCCACGGCGGCAAACACGATGGGCGCCGGGATGCTGAGCCGCCGCGAGGCGAGTGCCGTCAGCAGGACGAGGCCAAGCAGGAGGAAGCCGGTATCGATCGGTGACATGGGCTACTGTCCGCGCCTTTCACGCCATGCCTCTGGCGTTTGCGGTTTGACGAACAACGCCTGCAATTGCGGATGCTCGCACTTGATCTGTTGTTCCATGCGGTCGATGCACGCCTCGATCTGCTGCGTGGTGCGCGAGTTCTCGAACTCGACGCTCATGGCCGCAACCACCTGCTCCGGCCCCATCTGCACGGTCAACAGGCCGTTGACATGACGTACATCCTTGTCCTGCTCTGCAATCGCGCGAATCGAATCTCCCACATGTTGCGATGCCGGCTCGCCGATCAGCAGGCCCTTGGTCTCGCGCAGGAGCAGCAGCGCACTCGCGGCCAGCACCGCGCCGATGCAGATCGATGCCGCGCCATCGAGCACGGGCATCCGCAAGAAGTGCGCGGCCAGCAGGCCCGCCGCCGCAATCGACAAGCCAAGCAGGGCTGCAGTGTCCTCGAGCAGGACGGTGAACGTAGTGGGGTCCTTGCTTTTGCGGAACGCTTCGAAATACCCCATGTCACCCTTGCGTTTCCGGAACTCCCGCAGCGCGATCGTCCAGGTAATGCCCTCGAAGACAAACGCAACGCCGAGCACGATCAGGTTGATCATCAGATGCCCGGCCGGCGCCGGATTCAGGATGTGCGTGACGCCCTCATACACCGACATGCCTGCGCCGAGAGCAAGCACCAGCAGTGCGACGACAAAGCTCCAGAAGTACAGCTCGCGGCCATAGCCAAAGGGATGGCTCGTGTCCGGCGCCTTTTTTGCGCGATGCAGGCCGTAGAGCAGCAAGCCCTGGTTGCTGGTGTCGACCAGTGAGTGGATTCCTTCACTCAACATCGCAGAGCTGCCCGACAGCCCGCCGGCGACGAACTTGGAAATCGCGATCACCAGGTTGCCGAGCAGCGCGGCGTAGACCACCTTGCGCGAGGATTGTTTGGACGACATGACACCCTCCATGGCGAAAACCCAGGCCCGAAAACCCGGGTCAGAGTCGACTTTCCTGACCTTGATCATCAAGCTTGCCCGATAGGCCCGTGGCGCGCCAGCAGCCAGCCTGTGTGTGGCCCATCACGTAGCCCATCGCCATGCCCCGTCCACTGCGCATCGATCTCCCCGGCATTGCGCAACATGTCGTCCAGCGCGGCAACGACCGCCAGCCCTGCTTCTTCACCGACGCCGACTACCTGTGCTACCACAGCGAACTGCGGGACATCGCCCGGCGCGAGGGCTGCGCCGTCCACGCCTACGCGCTGATGACGAACCATGTACACCTGCTGCTGACTCCAACGGCACCCGGCGCAGTCGCGCGCATGATGCAGGCGCTCGGCCGGCGCTATGTCCGCTACATCAACACCGCGCACCACCGTACGGGTACGCTGTGGGAGGGCCGCTACAAGGCCGGCTTGGTCGGCGATGGTGAACACCTCATGCACTGCCACCGCTACATCGAACTCAATCCCCTGCGCGCTGCGATGGTCGCCGATCCTCGCCACTATCCATGGGCCAGCCACCGTGCCCTGGCCTTCGGCGAGGCCGACCCCTTGCTGACTCCCCACCCCGACTACCTGTCGCTATCGGCTGATTCCGCGCTCCGCCAGCTGCGCTACCGTGCTCTGGTGATGGCAGCCGTGGAACCCGGAGAAGTCGACGCCATCCGCCGCCACCTGCAGCGCCAGCATCCCTATGGCTCGGATCGCTTCAGGCTGGCGATCGAGGCGCAGCTGGGGCGAGCCGTGGGGCCGCAGAAGATTGGGCGGCCGAGGACGTCAGTGCCGCAAGTAGTAGAAAGTCGACTCTGACCCGGGTTTTTGGTTTTTGGCAGATGAAAGTCGACTCTGACCCGGGTTTCACCCCAGAATCAAATGGAAACTAAGGAACCCCCATGTCCCAGCAAACCGACAGTAATCGCCAGTGGCTCCTCGCCGAGCGTCCGAAGGGCGAACCAACCGAGGCGACACTCCGCCTCGAGCACGGCGCGGTCCCCGAGCCCGGCAACGGCCAGATGCTGCTGCGGACCGAATACCTGTCGCTGGATCCCTACATGCGCGGGCGAATGAGCGCCGCGCCGTCGTACGCAGCTCCGGTCGAGATCGGTGCGGTGATGGTCGGGGGTACGGTCGCGCAGGTGGTGCGCTCGAATCTCGATGGCTACGCGCCTGGCGACTGGGTGCTCAGCTTCAGTGGCTGGCAGGACTACGCCGTGTCCGACGGCAGCGGCGTGACTCGGCTGGGGCCATCGCCGACGCATCCGTCGTGGGCGCTGGGGATCCTCGGCATGCCCGGCTTCACCGCCTGGGCGGGGCTGATACAAATAGGCAAGCCCAAGAAGGGCGAAACGGTTGCAGTCGCGGCGGCGACCGGCCCGGTAGGCGCCACTGTCGGCCAGATCGCCAAGTTGCTCGGCTGTCGCGTGGTCGGCATCGCCGGCGGCCCGGACAAGTGCGCATATGCGGTGGACACCTTGGGTTTCGATGCCTGTATCGACCACAAGGCGGCGGACTTTGCCGATCAACTTGCGAAGGCGAGCACGGATGGCATCGACGTGTACTTTGAAAACGTCGGCGGCAAGGTGTTCGACGCGGTACTGCCGCTGCTCAATGCCAATGCGCGGATCCCGTTGTGCGGGTTGGTGTCGCAATACAACGCCACCGCGCTGCCGCCGGGCCCGGACCGCATGAACTGGTTGATGGGCCAGATGCTGCGCAAGCGGATCCTGATGCAGGGCTTCATCATCTTCGACGATTTTGGCCACCTCTACCCGGAGTTCGCCAAACAGATGGCCGACTGGGTGGAAAGCGGCAAGATCACCTATCGCGAGGAGGTCATCGACGGCCTCGAGAATGCCCCGGCCGCGTTCATCGGCCTGCTGAAAGGCGAGAACTTCGGCAAGCGCGTGATTCGCACCAAACCCTGAAACCCGAGCCTAAAACCCGGGTCAGAGTCGCCTTTTAGAAAACCCGGGTCAGAGTCGCCTTTTCAAGATCCGAAACAGGAGCCTTGCCCGCAATATTCCCAGTGGCGCGAAATCGTCCAGCGAGACGAGGTGGCCCATCGCTGGTAGCGGTCGAACTGCCACGAGACCGAAGCGCCGGTCGGTTAGGCAATGCCTACTTTGGATGCCAGTCGCCGTCGTCGCCCTTCTCGTATTGATGCTTCACGGCTGCCCAGGCCACCTTGTGTGCGGTTTCCTCGCGGGAAGCGTCGCCGCGGCGATCATCCGGATCCTTGTACTCGACCCATGCGCTGTTGAAGGCTTCCTTGTATATCTCCTGCGCATGTTTCGGAACATGGTCGCGGACGGAAGCTGGCAGTTTGCTGATGTGGTCGTAGGGCATGTTGATTTCCTGGCGAATGCGTTTGCCGTCAGCTTGCAACGGTACAACAAAAAACTTTCTTGATGCCTCGCGAACACTGGAATAGCAGGCGCCGCTCACGCGACCAGGCTTGGCGGCACCGGCAACGGCAGTATGCTGACCTGCGCCGCGGTCTCGCTTCCGAAAGTGACCTCGTCAGTCCTTGGGCAAAAGCTGGGTCAGAAGCGGGTTCAGCAGCGGGTTCAGAAGCGGGTTCAGAGTGTCTTTTCAATACCCGGAACAGGGCCTTGGTACCAACCGCAGAAGAAACTCGACTCTGACCCGGGTTTTTACTCAACGGCGATCCAATCAACCGAAAGCGCAAAGCTGCCCTCGCGCTTGTCCGCAATCAGCAGGCCAATCTCGCGCACCTTCGACGGATCCAGCGGTGGGCCTGGCAGACTGGAGCCCCGCACCGTGGGCTCCAGCGACGCCAGCGGCACGCGTACCTCGGTCCACTTGCCGGCCGTCGTATCGAAACCCGCACCGTAGGACACCGCCACACCGCGATAGCGGGCATCCGTGGCCAGCCGCAGTTGGTAGCGGCGGCCGTCGCCACGCACCCGCAGGATAAGCGCGGAGGCGTCGCTCAGGTCAAAGTCGCGGCCCACGCTGCGCACCGAAGAAAAGCCGCCGTTGTTTGCCAGCGAAAGCTCGCCGCTGAACGCAAGTTCCCCGTCGGCAACTGTCGGGCCTCCACTCGAGCGACCGCCCATCACGCTATCGTTCACCGCGATCCAGCGTGGTTCCTGCGGGCTGTTGTCGAAACCAATCAGAGTGCGCATGGAGGGCTCCGGGGTCGAGCCGGCGGCCGACAGGGGCAGGCTACAGGACAGGATCAAGGTGGCGAGAAATCGTGAGCTCATGTTGCATGTCGCTGCGTATGGGGTCGTTGCGGCGTGAACGGCTGGTGCCTGGACAGGCACTGAAACAGGACAGCCGGAAGAAAGTCGACTCTGACCCGGGTTTTGGCCGAGAGATATACTGTCGGTCATTCACTGCGGCCCCACTCATGTCCCAGATCCCGGTCAGCTTCGAGTTCTATCCGCCCAAGACCGACGAGCAGCGCACTCAACTCGACCGCACAGTGCGCAGGCTGAAGGCGCACGCGCCGGAATTCGTGTCGGTGACCTTCGGCGCCGGCGGCTCGACCCTGAGCTACACCCCGGAAACCGTGCGCTCCTTGCGACACGACCATGCGCTCGACGGCGTGCCACACCTCAGCTGCATGGGCGGCACCCGCGAGGAGATCGGCCAGCTGCTGCGGCAATACCGCGAGCTCGGCTGCAACCGCGTGGTGGCGCTGCGCGGCGACCTGCCATCGGGCATGGCGCGCACCGCCGACTTCCGCCACGCCACCGACCTGGTCGAGTTCATCCGCACCGAGCACGGCAAGCACTTCCGCATCGAGGTCGGCTGCTATCCGGAAATCCATCCGCAGGCTGATGACGCGCACGCGGACCTGCGCCACTTCAAGTCAAAGATCGACGCCGGCGCCGATTCCGCCATCACTCAGTACTTCTTCAATGCCGACGCCTACTTCCGCTTCGTGGACGAGGCGCGCGCGCTGGGGGTCAGCGTGCCGATCATCCCGGGGATCATGCCAATCTCGAACTTCACCCAGCTACGCAGGTTTTCGGAAAGTTGCGGCGCCGAGATTCCGCGCTGGATCGGCAAGCGCATGCAGGCCCTGGGCGATGACGCCGATGGCGTGCGCGAGTTCGCCGCCGACCTGGTCGCCGCAATGTGCCGCCGCCTGGTGGATGCTGGCGTGCCCGAGCTGCACTTCTACACGCTGAACCTCAGCCGTCCGACCGAGGCCGTGCTGGCGCGCCTGGTCTGATCCGCACGCGGCCGCACGCGCGGCCGGTGCTATCGTTTCGCACATGAAGATTGCGCTCCTCGCGGGCACGCTCGCCGCAGCACTCGCATCAACGCCGCTGCTGGCGACGACACCGCCCATCGCGCCCGTCGCGCCCGTCGCGACCGTTGCGCCGGCTGCGTCGGCGCCGCCTTCATCGGAGACCGATCGCGAACTGGCGCGGCTATCGCGCCTGTCTGCCGACGATGCCGCGCGTCGCACGCAGGAAGCGACGATACGCAATGCGCCCGGCCGCCATCTTGCCGAGGTGGATGGCTTGCGCCGTTGCGTGA
>JBKJMY010000259.1:0-9382 GCA_046596115.1 Arenimonas sp. | reverse complement strand
ATCGGCGAGGTGAATCGGCGAGGTAAATCGGCGAGGTAAATCGTCGAGGCCGCAAACCGGTCAGCGCATGGCGGGCGACGTCCCACCACAATATTTCGTGTAATAGCCCATTGCCCGTGGCATCAGTGCCTGCAGGTGCTGGATGCGGTTTGCAGGATCGGGATGCGTGGATGCAAACTCCGGTGGGCGTTGCCCGCCGTTGAGCCCGGACATCCGCTGCCACAACGGGATCGCCTCGCGCGGGTCGTAGCAGGCTGCGGCGGCGAGCATCAACCCGACCTCATCGGCCTGCGTTTCGTGCTTCCGGTCGTAGGGCAGCAACAACCCGTAGCGCGCGCCGGCGCCGAACACCGCCATCACGACCTGCTGTTGCTGTGGATCCATGTTGCCGACTGCGACACCCGCGGCCATTTGCCCGGCCTGCACGAGTTTCTGTTGCGCCATGCGCTGTGACCCATGGCGCAGCAATGCATGCGCGATCTCGTGCCCGAGCACCACGGCCATGGCATCGTCGTTTCGGGTGACCGGCAACAGTCCGGTGTACACGGCCATCTTGCCGCCAGGCAGGCAGAAGGCGTTGGCTTCCGCTGAATCAAGTACGGCAACACTCCAGTCAAAGGTTTTCGCCAATCCAGGCGAAGTTTCCTTGTGCTCGGCGGCCAGGTCGGCTTCGACGTCGCTGGCGCGGGCCACCAGCCGACGCGCAACCGTTTCCACTGAACGCGCGCGCGCGTCGGATGCATCCACGGGGTGTTCCTGACTGAGCACCTCGCGGTAAGCCTGGAGTCCCAACTGGGTCTCTTCATCCACCGTCGCGCCGTAGTGCGCTTTTTCGCCGGTGTAAGGATCGGTCTTTGCACTGCCAAACCAACTGAAGGCCGCGTAGCCGGCGAACAGCAGCAAGACCCACCAGCGGATGCTGCCGCCAGCTCGCCTTCCGCCATCGCCGCCGATCATTGCCATGCTGGTCCAACCCCCGGGCTCAAAGCTCGCGCACGACCCGAAAGCCGAGTTGTGCGGTCGTGGTGATCGGATCGGCCGCAAGCCGTGCCGCCGAGCGCGCCCGGTCCAGCGAACTGGCCCAGGATGCGCCGCGGATGACTCGCTGCGGGCAGCCCGGATTGACCCATGCGCTGCCATCGGCTGGCGCGCGCTGGTAGCTCTCATGCCAGCAGTCCAGGGTCCACTCTGAAACATTGCCGACCATGTCGTAGGTGCCGAATCGCTCCTGGTCGAAATTGCGCACCGGCGCCGGGCCCCAGAACGCGTCCCGGTAGCCGTGGATGGCGTTGCCCCAGCGCCGGCCGGATCGCGACAGGTCGCCGTCGCCTGGCAGGTTGCCGACCACGCGGGCTGGCGGCTGGTCGCCCCAGGGATACGTCGACTTGGTTCCAGCGCGCAGCGCGTATTCGAATTCCGCCTCGCTGGGCAAGCGGTAGGCTTCGCCAGTCTGTCCGGACAGCCAGCTTGTGTAGGCCTGTGCGTCCTCGAATGCCAGATGCACCACGGGCAAGGCCTGGGACGCAATACGGCCGACGTGGTCGCGTCGCCAATCGACGCCGCTGTGCTCGCTGAACACGCCACCGCGCTCGTCAAAGACAGTCGAATGCCCGAGCCGCGTCGCATAGGTACGGTATCCGCTGTCGGCAATGAACCGGCCGAACTCGCCCACCGTGACCTCGCTGCGGCCGATGGCGTAGCCGCGCACGAAGGTGACCTCATGCGACGGCAGTTCGCTGGCCTGCGCCTGCACATCTTCTTCCTGCGAACCCATATCGAAGACACCGTACGGAACCACCACCATCTCCGGCGCGACCCCGCCGATCTTCATCCTCTCGCTGAAAACCTGGCGTGGCAGGAAGGGGCCGTAATGCCTGGCCAGGTGGATGCGCTCGCGCAATGCGTTCACCCGCGCCGGCTGGGCGGCGATCCGTGCCGCGTGGTCGAGGACAGTGTCGGCGCGATCGAGCTTGAGTGCGTCGACAGCGGCGTTGCCTTCGGCGATCACCGCGTTGGTGCGCGCCTGCCGCAATTCGATCACCCGCAGCCCCATGACCCGCGCAGCGTCATCGCCCGGCGCCAGCTTCGCCGATTCCATCAGCGCGGCATCGGCAGCCGTGAAGTCTTCGCGCTCGGCGTGGGCCCAGGCATTTTTCAACACCGATGCATTCCAGCGCTGGCGGGTCGCAGCCACCGGCAGGTACTCGGAGTCTGCTGCCTGCGCCAGCGCGAGGTGGCTGGCCACGCTGTCTTTTTCGTCCAGCAGGCGGCCGCGCTTTCCGGCTCGATTGGCCTTGGCAATTTCTGCCTGCGCGCGCCGCGCAGCATCCAGCCGCGCGCGATACACCACCAGGTCCGGGTGCGCGGGCAACACGGCGGTCACGATTGCATTGATGCGCGCCGCAATCGGCAGCGCGCCCGAGCGCATCGCCAACCGGCCGCGTTCGAGCAGAGTTTCAAGCGTCGCCCGCACGCCGGCCGCCGCAGCCTGGTCATCGGGAACCACGGCAAGCACCGCCAGGTACAGCTCAAGTGCGCCGGGACCCGGACCATTTCCCTGTTCGAGTTGGCCGCGGGCAAGCGCGCTGTCAGCCTGTTTGCGGGTTGCGCTCGCTTGTGCCGGCGTGATCGATGGCAGGCGCGACTGCCAGGTGGATGGAACCTGTGGCGAAGTCCCGTCATCGACCGCCGCGGAAGTCGGCGCGCGCGACTGCCCTGCCGGCTGCACCTGCGGCACACCGGCGGCACTCGGCCCCGCCGGCTGGCCCGAAGGCCGGCATGCGCTGGCGCACATGGCAACGCCGATGGCCAACAGTGCAAGTCGCAAGTGAGCCATGGATCCAGACCTTGGCCCGAATCGGGCACGGGCGAACGCGCTTAGGCTACCCTGCCCTCTTTGGGCAATCAAACCGCGTATGCACTGGATCGCGACACCCGAGGCGCTCGACGCGCACTTGTCAGCCTGGGCCGGAGCCCCCGACGTGGCGCTCGATACCGAGTTCCTGCGCGAGCGCACCTACTATCCAAAACTGGCGCTGGTGCAACTGGCCGTGCCCGGCGACATCCTGCTGGTCGATCCGCTCGCGCCGGGCATCCCCGAGCGGCTGGCGATCCTGCTCGAGGATGCCTCGGTGACCAAGCTGATGCACAGCGCCAGCGAGGACCTGCAGGCGCTCTCGCGCGGATGCGGCGTGGTACCTGCGCCTTTGTTCGATACCCAGGTCGCCGCCGCGATGTGCGGCATGGGCGCCGGCCTGAGCTACCAGAAACTGGTCGAGCAACTGTGCGGCGAAACCCTGGAAAAGGGCGAGACGCGCTCGGACTGGCTGCGCCGCCCCTTGAGCGAATCCCAACTGCGCTACGCAGCCGACGACGTCATCTACCTGCATGCGATGCATGCGGCGCTGCGCGATCGCCTGGCGTCGCTTGGACGCCTGGAATGGCTGGAATCCGATACCGCGCGTGCAGTCAGGAATGCCCGCGATGATGCCGAAGACCCGAATCCGCATCTGGCAATCCGCAACGCCAACACGCTTGATGCCGATGCACAGCGCCGCTTGCTCCGACTGCTGCGTTGGCGCGAAGCCGAGGCTCGCAGCAGTGACCGGCCGCGCGGCTGGGTGCTGGACAATGATGTTGCGGTGGTGGTCAGTCGCCGGCCGATCGACGGCTTCGACCGCTTCAGCGCCCTGCTTGATGCGCAACCCAAGGCGCCCCGGCGCGCCCGGCGCGAACTCTGGGAACTGCTGCAGGCGCCGTTTGAGGCGGAGGAACTCGACATTCCGCTGCAGCGCGCGTCCGAGCCGGTGGATAAACAGCGGCTGCGGCAACTGCAGGATGCGGTGGCCGCGCTGGCGGCGACCCTGCAGATTCCAGAGGGGTTGTTATGCGCGCGTCGGCAGCTCGAATCACTGGTGGAAGGCCGCGGCTGGCCGGACGCGCTGGCCGGCTGGCGGCGTAGCCTGCTCGAGCCGGTGTTGGCGCCGCTGCTGCCTTGACGCGGGGTCGCCAAGCCGCCACGACGCCACGTAGTTTGGCGTCTGCCCGGCAGCCGGGTTATCCTTCGCACCACGTGGGGCGGTAGCTCAGCTGGGAGAGCGCTGCGTTCGCAATGCAGAGGTCGAGGGTTCGATCCCCTTCCGCTCCACCAGTGTCAAAGCCGTCACCCAGGCGTCATCCCGCTACGGCCATGGTCCTCGTTATGCCCAAAGTTGGCTTCATCTTGCTGCTGGTCGCGCTGGCTGCGATCGCATTTTTCCTTGGCACCCGCTGGCACCCGGCCCAGGTGCCTGCCGGCGCGGCCGCGCCGTCGGCCCAGATCACTGTCGCGAAGGAACGCGCGATCAGTGAGGCGCCAGAGTCGCAGCCGGTGCGCACGTTTCGTGGCCCGGATGGTCGCCCGCATCTGATCAATTACGACAACGGCAAGACGCTCGACGACCACGACAGTGCCCTGGTGCGCGGGGCCGTCTTGGAAGACATGCGCAACCATCCCAACAACATCAGCAGTGCCTACGACATCCCGTTGGCCGACATCCAGCTGATTGTCAGCGGCAGCAAGCCGTTTCCCGGGCAACTGCTTCCCGAGGCGGGGGCAGCCCAGCCGCACTGATACCCATGCACGCCCTACGGCGTGCTCGCACCGCAAGTCGCGCGACCTGCGTTACTGCGCGTCGAGCCAGGCCGCCAGGCGCTCTCGCGCGTCAAGATTGTGCACCGGAAGCACCACGATATCCCCCTCGCCCGCCGACTCCACGAGCAGCCGCGCTGCCTCGAATTCGTCCAGGTGCACCGAGATGCTTTCCACCGCCACGCCCGACGCCTGCAGGCCTGCGGAGAGCACGTTCGAGACATCGCCGGCACCACGGCCGCGCATGTAACCGGCGATATCCTTGAGCACGACGCGAAAAGGATTGGCCGCGGCGGCGACGGCGGCCAGTTCACCGAGCGCGATGTTGTCGCGATTGCCGGCCTGGCCGAGCAACAGGAACAGCCGCGCATCCGCCGCGCCGATGCCGCGTGCAACACGCAGCAGGCCGCCGAGTCCATCGGGATTGTGCGCATAGTCGAGCAACACCTCGGCCCCGCCCACGCGCCAGCGCTCCAGTCGGCCGGGATTGTCTGCGCGCCCACTGCCGAAGCGCGACAGCAGCGCGGCGATCGTCGCAGGCTGCACGCCCATCAGTGTCGCCAGCAGGGTGGCGCCGGCGATGTTGGCGATGTTGTATCGCGCCGCCCCATCCAAGGTCAGCGGCATGGAATTCACGCGCCCAAGCCGGTGCCGGGTGTCGTCGATGTGCAGCAGCAATTCGCCATCTTCCGGCGCGCAGCTTGGCAGGCCCAGTCGCCGTGCCTCGCGCAGCATCGGATGGCCTGCATCCGTGGCGAACCATGCCATGTGCACCCGCAGGCGCTTGGACGCCTCCACCAGCACCGCATCTTCGGCGTTGAGCACCAGCGTGCCGCCACCCTGCAGGGCGCGCACCAGCACTAGCTTGGCATCGGCCAGCGCATCAAGCCCATCAATGCCGTACTCGCCAAAATGATCGGCCGAGATGTTGGTGACGATCGCGGCATCAGCGCGCGTCACCGCCAGTCCGCGGCGCAGGATGCCGCCGCGCGCGGTTTCCAGGACGGCGGCCTGGGTGCGGGCATCGCGCAACACGCGGCGTGCGCCCGCCGGGCCTGACCAGTCACCGCGTTCGATGGCTTCGCCGTCGACGAATACGCCGTCCGTGCAGTTGAATCCGGTTCGGCGACCCGATGCGCGCAGCATGGCCGAAACCAGCCGGACTGTCGTGGTCTTGCCATTCGAGCCGGTCACAAGCGCAACCGGTATTGCGTGAAGTTGCTGCCAGGCGACAGCGCCTTCGGCGGGGAGGTCATCAATGGGCCAACTGCGGCTGCCGGCGCCCTCGCCGATCGACAGCAGGTCGTCGTCCACCAGGCAGGCCAGCTCGTGCTGCCGCGCCGCCTCGCGCAACGCCAGCGCGCGCGGGCGCGCCTCGGCGCTGGCGAGCCGGGACAAGGTCTGCAATGCGAGTCCAGAATCAAAAGCAGACGGATGCCCGGGTGCCTGTGGCAAGGGCGGCAAGGGCGGCAAGTCCGACGATGGCGGCAAGTCCGAAGCTTGGGCATCGGTCGCCGCCGCCAGGCGCAGCGACTGCCAGGCCCATTCGCCAACTTCCGTCGCGCACAACAACTGGTCGGTCGGTGCGGTGAACGCCAGCACGGCGCCGCCAGCATGCAGCCGGGCGACCGACTCCGGCGCCGGCCAATCCAGGCGCTGGCACATGATACGGATGCGCGACTCCCAGTCGGCGCACTGCGCCGCAGTCGCCACGGCGACTTCCAGCAATGCGGCTGGCCCGCTGAAATACAGGTTGGGACCAGTCAGTCGCCGCGAGCTTTCAAACCAGTCGGGGGCCGTGTCGCTCAGTCGGCCTCCTCGCGACCAACGCGCACGCCACGCTCATCGCGCACCAGTCCCTCCAAATCAGGGCTGGCGTCGCCGCGCCGCTCCGAAGCCAGCGACGTCATGGAAACCACTGGCTCCGCGGCACGCGGCGGCGGCGCGCCCTCGGGGCGGAACTTGATGACCTGCTTCCACGATCGCACCAGGGCATCGGCGAAGATCAACACCAGGTCGCCCGGCTGGCCCATGCGCAGCGCCGCATCGATCGCTTCCTGCTCGTCGGGAATCTGGCTGATGGCTGCGTCGGAAACGCCCTGTTCGCGCAGTGCGCGCGCCAGGATGCGCGGTACCTCGTCACCATCGCGACCACGCAGGCCGTCGTCGCGACGGCAAATGTAGTAGTCGAAGCGACCTGCCACCGCCATCGCGATCTCGCGAAGGTCTTCGTCGCGGCGATCGCCCGGGCCCGCCAGCACGACAATGCGACGGCCGGTCACATCCAGGCGCTGCGCCAGGTCAGCCAGCGCCGCCACGGCGTGGGCATTGTGGCCGTAGTCGAAGATCACCTTGAACGGATGCTCGTCGAACACATTCATGCGCCCGGGCACCTGGAAGAAGCTGCTGCCGAAGGTTCGCAGCCCCTGCCGGATGGCGTCGAGCTTGATGCCCAGCGAGAACGCCATCGCCGCGGCGAACATCGCGTTCTGTACATTGTGCAGGGCGCGACCCTCCAGCGTGGCCGGCACCAGATGCGTCCACAGCAGCGGGATATGGCCGCCCTTGTCATACAGGGTGATCATCTGTCCGTTGATGCCCGCTTCCAGCGCGCAGGCGCGGCCACCTGCGCGGATGTGTTCGCGCACCAGTGCGTGCTCGGGATTCATGGTGACGTAGCAGATTGCCTTGGCATCGGTGTAGTCGGCCATGCGCAGGACGTTGGCATCATCGGCATTCAACACTGCGCAATCGCGCGCCACTTCCACCACCACGCGCTTGACCTCGGCCAGTTGCTCGAGCGTGTCGATGCCCTTCATGCCCAGGTGGTCGGAGGCGATATTGGTCACCGCACCCACATCCACGAACGGCACGCCCATGCCGGCGCGCAGCAGGCCGCCGCGCGCTATCTCCAGCACGGCCAGGTCGATTTGCGGATCGGCCAGCACCATCCGCGTGGCCACCGGCCCGGTCATGTCGCCTTCCACCGTACGCAGGCCGTCGATGTAGACGCCGTCGGTGGTCGTCAGGCCCGGGGTAAAGCCGGCCATCTTGGTGATGTGCGCGAGCATGCGCGCGGTGGTGGTCTTGCCGTTGGTACCGGTCACCGCCGCAATTGGCACGCGCGCAGGCGAGCCCGGCGGAAACAGCATGTCGATCACCGGTCCGGCGACATCACGCGGCGTGCCTTCGCTGGGCGCCACGTGCATGCGGAATCCGGGCGCGGCATTCACTTCGCAGATGCCGCCGCCATGGGTCTTGTAGCTCTCGGTGATGTTGTCGCTCAGGAAATCCACGCCGCCCACGTCAAGGCCGATCGCCTTGATCGCGCGCACCGCCATGTCGCGGTTGTCCGGATGGATCACGTCGGTGACGTCGGTGGCGGTGCCACCAGTGCTGAGGTTGGCGGTCGAGCGCAGGTACACGCGCTCGCCCTCGGGCGGAACCGACTCGGCGTTGTAGCCAAGCTTGTCGAGCATGCCTGTCGCCTGCGCATCCATCTCCAGGCGCGTCAGCACTTTCTCGTGCCCGACGCCGCGGCGCGGGTCGCGGTTCACTTCCTCGACCAACTGCGCAATCGTGGACGCGCCGTCGCCGACCACGTGGCCCGGCGTGCGGCGCGTCGCCGCAACCAGCTCGCCGTTGACCACGAGCAGGCGATGGTCATCACCGGTGACGAAGGTCTCGACGATCACTGATCGTGAGTGCTCGCGTGCAACACGGAATCCTGCCTCGACCTGTTCATCGTCCTGCAGGCGAATGCAGATGCCGCGGCCGTGGTTGCCGTTGTAGGGCTTGGTGACGACCGGATAGCCGATCCGGCGCGCGGCACGACGCGCCTCATCCTCGGTCTGCACCAGTTCCTGGCGCGGCACCGGAAGCCCGAGCGATCCGAGGATCTTGTTGGTTTCTTCCTTGTCGCTGGCCAATTCCACTGCGATATGCGGAGTACGACCGGTAATCGTGGCCTGGATGCGCTGCTGGTACTTGCCATGGCCAAGCTGCACCAGCGACTGCTGGTTCAGCCGCATCCACGGAATATCGCGCTGCTCGGCAGCCTGCACCAGCGAATGCGTGGACGGGCCGAGCGCGCGGCGTTGTGCGTAGCGGATGAAGCCATCGCGCGCCGACGGCCAGTCCCAGTCCTCGGGCAGCAGGCCCGGCGTGCGCAACGCGACCGGCAGCAGGGAATCGAGTAGGCGCATCGCCAGCTCGCCTGCGGCAATGCCTTCGTCCTTCTGCACATATTCGTACACCACCGAATACACGCCAGGCCTGCCGGCGCTGCGGGTCTTGCCGAAGGTGACGTCTTCGCCGGCGACGTTCTGCAATTCTATGGCGACATGTTCAAGCACATGGCCGAGCCAGGTGCCCCCGTCTTCGCGCAGCCGGCGCAGGAAGCCGCCCGGCTCGCCATAGGAACAACCGTGCTGGGCCAGGCCGGGCAAGGCCTCGACCAGGCCATCAATGAATGCAGCGCCGAGCCGGGCGGACGGCCATTGCTCCAGTTCGCCCAGGTCCAGTTCCAGCCGGATGACCGGGAAATGCGCATAGAGCGACGGGCCGACATAGACGGAACGGTCGAGGATGCGCATCGGTGAAACTCCTTTGGTTGGTTTGCCCGGCCTGCCGTCAGCTACCGACGCCAGCACGCGCAAGCGAGCCGGGGCTCGCAAGGCGGGTGGCCAGGTCAAAGCGCGCACCCGCAACGAGCAGGTGCAGGCGCACCCCGAGCATACACACGGGTTCACC
>JBKJMY010000178.1:0-14557 GCA_046596115.1 Arenimonas sp. | reverse complement strand
GCCCTGGAACGGCAGCCGCAGCTCGACGCAACGCTTGCCGATGCTCAGCGCCCGCCAGGTGAACAACGCATACAGCGCAATGATCGCGCACACGCCGATGAAGCCAAGTTCCTCGGCAGTCACGGCGAAGATGAAATCGGTATGCGCCTCGGGTAGGTAATCGAGCTTCAGGATGCTGCCGCCCAGGCCGACGCCACCCAGATCGCCGCGACCAATCGCAATCAATGCCTGTACCAGCTGGTAGCCGCTGTCGAGCGGATCCACCCACGGGTTGCTGAAGCTGGTCAGGCGGCGCACGCGATACGGTTCCAGCATCACGATAAAGCTCATCAGCCCGAGCGCGGCGATACCCGGCAGGGCAAGCGTGCGGATGCGCGCGCCACCCAGCCAGAGCATGCCGGCGGTAATCGCGATCAACAGCGTGGATGACCCGAAGTCCGGCTGCAGCAGCAGGAAGCCGACCAGCGCACCGGTCACCAGCAGCGGTTTGAACAGCGCGAGCATGCTGTTGCCGATGGCGTCGCGGTAACGCACCAGGTAGCTGGCCAGCCACAGGATCAGCATCAGCTTGACCGCTTCGACCACCTGGAAGTTGGAGAAGCCGACATTGACCCAGCGCCGCGCGCCATTGACCGTGCGGCCGATGCCAGGCACGAACACCGCAAGCAGCAGCACGAAGCACAGCAACAGCAGGATCTGCGAGTAACCCTCGACGCGCTTCAACTCGGTGCGCATCAAGGCGGCGGCAATCAGCAACCCGCCGCCCAGGAAGATGACGTGGCGGATAAGGTAATAGAACGGACCCATGTCCTGGCTCATCGCAAAGGGCATGGAGCTGGATGCGACCATCACCACGCCCAGGCCGCACAGCGCCAGCGCGATGCACAGCAGCCAGGCGTCGAAGCGCCCTTCGAGTTCGTCGAAGCGCATGGCCTGTGAGGCGCGGTCGCCGAGTGAGCCCATCAGCGCACCTTCAACGTGGCCAGACCAACCAGCACAAGCACCACCGAGATGATCCAGAAACGCACGATCACGCGCGGCTCCGGCCAGCCCTTGAGCTCGAAGTGGTGATGGATCGGGGCCATGCGGAAGACCCGTTTTCCGGTCAGCTTGAAACTGGCTACCTGGATCATCACCGACAGTGTTTCGATCACGAAGATGCCACCCATCACCAGCAGGATCACTTCCTGCCGGACGATCACCGCCACCGTGCCCAGCGCAGCGCCCAGTGCAAGCGCGCCGATGTCGCCCATGAACACCATCGCGGGATAGGTGTTGAACCACAGGAAGCCCAGGCCCGCGCCGGCGATGGCCGCGCAGAAGATCGCCAGCTCGCCGGCACCGGGCACCGAAGGAATCTGCAGATACTGCGAGAACACCGAATTGCCGGAGGCGTAGGCGAACACGCCAAGCGCTGCGGCAACCAGCACGGTCGGCATGATCGCCAGGCCATCCAGGCCGTCGGTCAGGTTGACGGCATTGGAGAAGCCGACAATCCAGAAATAGGCCAGCACCACGAAGCTGAAGCCCATCGGGATCGCAACGTGCTTGAGCAGCGGCAGGTACAGCGTCGTCGCGGCCGGCGTATTGGCGGTGTAGAACAGGAACAGCGCGGCCAGCAGGCCGGCGACCGATTGCAGCGCGTACTTGTGCCGGGACTTCAGGCCGTTGGGGTCGCGGCGGACGATCTTGATCCAGTCATCCAGCCAGCCGATCGCGCCGAAGGCGATGGTCACCACCAGCACGACCCAGACGTAGCGGTTGCGCAGGTCGCCCCAGAGCAGGGTGGCGAGCGTGATCGTCAGCAGGATCAGGAAGCCGCCCATGGTCGGCGTACCGGCCTTGACGAAATGGGTCTGCGGGCCATCGCTGCGAATCGGCTGGCCGCCGACTTTCAGGCTCGCCAGCCAGGCGATCACCATCGGACCGAGCCACAGGGTCAGCGCCAGCGCGGTGAGCGCGCTGAGGATCGAGCGCATGGTGATGTAGTTGAACAACGCGAAGACGCTCGCGAAGGTCTGCATCAGTCGCGCCAGTTCAAGCAGCATGCCTGTCTCCCCCGTCGGCCTGCAGTGCCGCAACCACGTTCTCCATTGCGCTGGAGCGCGAACCCTTGACCAGGATCCGCAGCTGCGACGCATCGCCGTGCCGCGCCAGCGCCTGCAGCAGCGATGCGACCAGCGCCGCCTGATCGGAAAAATGCGAGCCACCTGCACCGAACGACGCAGCGGTCGCCTTGCTCAGGTTCCCGACGGTCCACACGCGTGCCAATTTCGATGCCCTCGCCTGCTCGCCCAGTTGCGCATGCAGTCCCTCGGTATCCGGGCCGAGTTCGGCCATGTCGCCGAGCACCAGCCAAGCCTCGCCGCCAGCCGCGGCGAGCGTGGCGATCGCGGCGGATACCGATCCGGGATTGGCGTTGTAACTGTCGTCGATCAATATGGCGCCGCTGCGCAAATGCGTTGCAACCTGGCGTCCCTTGACCTGTTCGGCGCCATGCAGGCCGGCGACCACGGCATCGAAGCCGGCGCCCGCGGCAATCGCCAGCGAGGCGGCAGCCAGGGCATTGAGCACGTTGTGGCGGCCGGGCAGCGGCAGGTTGATCTCGGCCGACCCGGCCGGGCTGTGCAACAGGAAGCGCGAGCCTTCGTGCGTCACCAGGATGCGGCTGGCGCGTACATCGCCACCGTTTTCGATCCCGAAGCGGAAACTGCGGCGATTGCCAACCACCTGCTGGAAATACGGCGCGAAGGCATCGTCGGCATTGATGACCGCCACGCCATCGTCGGGCAGCGCCTCGTAGATCGCGCCCTTGGTCTCGGCGATGCCGAGCAGGCTGCCCATGCGCTCCATGTGCGCGGGCGCGATATTGTTGACCAGCGCAACCTGCGGCGGCGCGATGCTGGCCAGGTAAGCGATGTCGCCCGGCTTGCCTGCGCCCATCTCATAGATGGCGAACTGCGCGTCTTCGGGTGCATCGAGCACGGCCAGCGGCAGGCCGATCTCGTTGTTGCGGTTGCCCGGATTGCAATAGGTGCGGCCCGAGCGCGACAGGATGCCCCGGGCGAGCGACTTGACCGATGTCTTGCCGTTGCTGCCGGTGAGCGCGATGACGACTGCGGGGCGGCCCTTGTGCATGCCGGCGGCGAGTTCGCCCAACGCTTCCTGGGTGTCGGCGCACAGGATGCGTGGCAGCGAGGTTTCGACATCGCGATGCAGCAACAACGCACCCGCGCCATGCGTCTCGGCGTCGGCGATGAAGTCATGCGCATCGAAATTCTCGCCGCGCAATGCGACAAACAGGGCGCCCGGCTGCAGATTGCGGGTATCGGTGCCGACCGCGTTGATGGTCACGTCGGCACCCAGGTGCCGGCCCTCGCACCAGGACGCCAGTTGCGACAACGCGACCGGCCTCACGGGCGTGCTCCAAGCAGCCGGCCGGCGACGTCGAGGTCATCGAAGGGCAGCTTGCGGCCATGAACTTCCTGGTAGGCCTCGTGGCCCTTGCCCGCGACCAGGATCACGTCGTCGGCGCCAGCGCCTTCGAGCGCCAGCGCGATCGCGGCGGCGCGGTCGCGCTGGACTTCGATTCTGTCGCGCGCACCGAAGCCGGCCAGGATGTCGGCGACGATGGCATCGCCATCCTCGCTGCGCGGGTTGTCGTCGGTCACGATGACGCGATCGGCGCCGTGCTCGGCAATCGCCGCCATCTGTGGCCGCTTGCCGCGATCACGTTCGCCGCCGCAGCCAAACAGGCAGGTCAGCCGGCCCGGCGTGTGCGCACGCAAGCTCGACAGCGCCTGCTCGAGCGCGTCGGGCGTGTGCGCGTAGTCGACCACTACCAGCGGCTGCCCGTCGCGTCCGCCGACGCGGCTCATGCGGCCGTCCACCGGTGACAGGCGCGGCAGCATCGCCGCGACATCGGCCAGCGACCAATCCAGCGCGCGCAGCGTGCCGGCCACCGCCAGCAGATTGTCCACGTTGAAGCGACCAAGCAGCGGCGAGCTGACAGCAAACTGCGCGTCGCCTTCGCCCAAGCCGAAGTCCAGGCCCTGCGGCGACAGTCGCGCATGGTCTGCCCGCAAGCTGGCGCCTTTCGCGCCGCGCGAGCTCAATCCGATCCGGCGCACGCCCGCCTTGGCCTGCTCCAGCAAGCCGGGGCCGAATGCGTCGTCCAGGTTCACCACCACGGCCTGCAAGGTCGGCCAGTGGAACAGGCGCGCCTTGGCGGCGCCGTAGGCCTGCATGGTTCCGTGGTAATCGAGGTGGTCGCGGGTGAGGTTGGTGAACACCGCCACCTTGAATGCAACTGCATCCACGCGTCCCTGCTGGAGGGCATGCGATGACACTTCCATCGCCGCATGGGTTGCGCCCGCGTCGCGCAGCTGCGCAAGCAGGCGGTGCACCGCGACCACATCCGGCGTGGTGCGCTCGCCAGCCGCGTGTTGGCCATACAAGCCGGCGCCGAGCGTACCGATGGTGCCGACGCGTGCGCCGTGCAGGGTCAGGGCCTGTGCAACCAATTGCACGGTCGAGGTCTTGCCATTGGTTCCGGTGACGCCCGTGGTGCGCAATGCCTGCGACGGATGGTCGTAGAACCGGTCGGCCAGAAGGCCGAGCTTGTCGCGCAGGCCGTGCACGGCGATCGCGTTGGCGGGTAGCGCGATATTCGATGGTGCCGGGGCTTCATACAGGATCGCGGCGACGTCGGCGGCGCGTGCCTGGTCCAGATGACGCAGGCCGTGCGTGGCCGCACCCGCCAGTGCAATGAAGGCATCGCCAGCGTGCAGCGTGCGGCTGTCCAGCGACAGCCCGCGCACGGTTGGATTGAAGCCTGGCGGCAGCACCGAATCGTCCTGCAACAAGGCGCTCAGGCGCATTGCGCTCACAGGCCGACCTCGCCTTCGGCGGCGGCGTCATCGGTGGCGCTGGCGGCGGTTGCGGAAGTCGTCGCCGATGCCGCGGAATTGGCGGCCGTGACGCGGGCCGGCTGCAGGGCGATGGTGGCGCTGCCGCGCGCGAGTTTCGCGCCGGGCGCACCAGCCACCCACTGTTCGATATGGTCTGGCGGCACGTCCATCAGGCGCAGCGCGCCATCCATGACGTTGTGGAACACCGGCGCCGACACCAGGCCGCCGTAATAATCACGGCCACGCGGATTGCTGATCACCACCACCATCGCGAATTTCGGATGGTCGATCGGCACCACGCCGGCAAACACCGACACATAGCGCTTGCTGTAGCCGCCACCACTCGCAGTGCGCGCCGTACCGGTCTTGCCGGCAACGTGGTAGCCGAGGATCGCCGCCTTCTGCGCCGTACCACCGGCCTGGGTCACCGCTTCAAGCATGTGCAATACGTCGTTCGCGATCTTCGGCGACATCGCCTGGATCGGTTCGCCCTGCCCGCCCTTGAGGAAGGTCGGCGGCATCCGCTTTCCGTTGTTGGCAAGCGTCGCGTAGGCCTGTGCAAGCTGCAGCGGCGTCACCGACAGTCCCATGCCGTAGGAAATGGAGCCGCGCTTGACCATGCCCCAGGTCTGCGGCGGCGCAAGCACCCCGGACGATTCGCCGGGGAAACCCGAGTGGGTGCTTTCGCCGTAGCCGAACCGGTGCAGCACGTCATACAGGTGCTCGCTGGTCATATCCAGGCCGAGCTTTGCGGCGCCGATGTTCGACGACATGCTGAGCAAGTGGGTCAGGTCTACCGCACCATGGTCGTGCACGTCGCTGATCCGGTACTTGCCCAGCATCATCCAGCCGGGGCTGGTCTGCACGATCACGTTCGGATCCAGGCCCGCCTCGAGTGCCGCAGCAACCGTGTAAGGCTTGATCACCGAGCCCGGCTCGACCACGTCGGTGACGGCGCGATTGCGATGCATGCCGGGATCGGCCGCCTCGCGCGCATTCGGGTTGTAGGCTGGCTGATTGACCATCGCCAGGATCTCGCCGGTCGACACGTCCAGCACCACGGCCGAACCGCTTGCCGCGCCGTTCTCCAGCATGGCGGCCTTCAACTCGCGATAGGCCAGGTACTGGATGCGCCGGTCGATTGACAGCGTGATGTCCTTGCCCGGCTCCGCGGCACGGATCAGGTCCACGTTTTCGACGATCCGGCCGCGACGGTCGCGGATCACCTTCTGCGCACCGGGCTTGCCGGTGAGCCAGCTGTCGAACGCCAACTCAAGGCCTTCCTGGCCGTGGTCATCGATATTGGTGAAGCCGAGCACGTGCGCCATCACCTCGCCGTGCGGATAGAACCGACGAAACTCGCGCTGCGCATACACGCCCGGGATGCCGCGCTTGAGCACGGCCTCGGCATCGTCGGGGTTGATCCGCCGGCGCAGGAACACGAATTCCTTCTCCGAACGCTGGGCGATGCTCTGGGCCAGCACCTCGCGCGGAATGCCCAGGGCATCGGCGAGTTCCGGCAGGCGATCGGGATGCTGCAGCAATTCCTTCGGATTGGCCCAAACCGACTCCACCGGCGTCGATACCGCCAGCGGCTCGCCATTGCGGTCCACGATCATGCCGCGCGAGGTGGCGATCGGTACCTCGCGCAGGAAGCGCTGGTCGCCCTGGTGCTGGTAGAAATCCCGGTTCAGGAGCTGCATTTGTGCAGCACGGCCGACCAGCACCACACCGCACAGACCCAGGCCCGCAGCCAGCAGCATCAGCCGCAACTGGAAGTTGTAGGGACGTGCGCGGACTTTCATCGAGTGGCCTTCATTGCTTCACCACGATCAGTTCAGCGGCTTCCGGAAACACCATGCCAAGGCGCTCCGATGCGACTTGCTCGATGCGATTGGTCTCGGCCCAGGTGGCCTGCTCGAGCTGCAGTCGGCTGAATTCGATATTGAGTTCGTCGCGCTGCTTCTGCAGGCGGGTCAGCTGCACATAGGCCTGGCGATGTTGCTGGCGGGCATACACCACGCCGATGCCGGTACCGAGCACGGAAATCACCAGCAGCATCAGCAGGAAGTAGCGGCCGTTCATGCCGCCCGCTCCAGTTTCTCAGCCACGCGCAGCACGGCGCTGCGCGCGCGCGGGTTGTCGGCAAGCTCGGCGCTGGTGGCGTGCTGCGCGCCACCGATATCGCGCAGGCCGGGACGGAAGGCTTCGGCCGCTGCAGGCAGGCGGCGGTTGCCGGGCGGCGCCTTGGCCTTGCCGGCGATGAATTGCTTGACGATACGGTCTTCCAGCGAATGGAAGCTGATCACTGCCAATCGCCCGCCAACCTTCAGCCGCGCGTACGCAGCCTCCAGGCCCTGCTCGAGGTCGGCCAGTTCGCGATTGATGAAAATGCGGATTGCCTGGAAGCTGCGCGTTGCCGGATGGATCTTGTCGGCGCCGCCACGGCCAACGATGCCGGCGATCAGGTCGGCCAGCTGGGCGGTGCGCTCGATGCTGGCTTGCGCGCGTTGGTCAACAATCGCGCGCGCGACGCGGCGGCTCATGCGCTCTTCGCCGTAAATCCAAAGCACGTCGGCGATTTCATGTTCCGGGGCGCGCGCAAGCCAGGCCGCCGCGCTCTCGCCGTTGCCCGGGTCCATGCGCATATCGAGCGGGCCGTCGTTGCGGAAGCTGAAGCCGCGCTCGGCGATGTCCAGCTGCGGAGACGACACGCCCAGATCGAACAGCACACCATCCAGGCCTGCCGCTGTCTCATCCCAGTCGACCAGGGACGCGAACGATGCCTGGCGAATGGCGACGCGCGCATCGCCGCCAAACTCGGCGGCAGCAACCGCGATCGCCTCGGGATCCTTGTCCATCAGCAGCAACCTTCCTGCCGAACCCAACTGCTCCAGCACGCCGCGAGCGTGGCCTCCCCGCCCGAACGTCCCGTCCAGATACCTGCCATCCATGCGCACCTGCAGCCCTTCCATGACTTGCGTCCACAACACCGGGCGATGACCGGGCGCCTGCGCTTTCGCGCGCTCGCCTGCCATGCCCTTACAGCCTCAGGTCGAGCATGTCGTCGCTGACTTCGTCCTCGCCGATCGTCGACTGGATCTGCGCCAGGTGCGCCTGCTCGCTCCACAATTCGAACTTGTTGCCCATGCCCAGCAGCACGGCTTTCTTGCCCAGCCCGGCATTGCTGCGATGGGTCTGCGGCAGCAGGACGCGGCCATTGCCATCGGGCTCGACCACGGTCGCGGCGCCGACCAGCTTCAGCTGCAGGTTGCGATGCACGCGCTTGGCGTTGGGCAGGGCATTGACCTGGTCACGGACCAGCTGCCAGGCCGCTTCCGGGTACAACCACAGGCAGCCGGCTTCGTAGGGGTTGTAGGCGACCACAAGGCGGTTTCCGCTGCGGGCGAGCTCGTCCCGGTAGGCGGTCGGAATCGCCAGCCGGCCCTTGTCGTCCACGGTGATCGCGGTCTCGCCCTGAAACATCCCCACCCTTCCCCACGAATTGCCACAAAAACCCTCGGAAGCCCACGTTAGACCCGAGCTGGAGATGTGTCAAGGCAATTTCGCGGCGAATTTCATTAAGGGAATCAAGAGTTTGCATCACTCTTGAGAGTCTGCTTTAAGAACCATACGGTGAGCTTTGTTTCAGCTGAAAAATGTTCCGAAAGCGTGACGGTCGAGTGATTCCTGAGCGGCCGACGGCCTCGCCTGCCATTTGCCCGTTGGGGAGACCAGCCAGGCGCCGATCCGGAATCGCTTACTGCCGCTTGCGCGAGGGCTCTCCCGGCCGCGGTTGGGGACCGGCCGGGTTGCGCTGCGACTGGGTGGCCCGGCTTACGGCGTGGCGGGTTTCGCGCGCGGCGGGTAGTGGATGGTTTCTGGCGGCGGCCAACGCAAGCCGGATTCGGCGAGCCGGGCCTTGAAGCGCGGCGTCGCGTCGAGATCGAACGGTGCGCCGCACTGGCACAAGTTCAGCAACAGTACCAACCAGAGGCCACCGCCTGGTCGCGCGTCGGCGGCAGCCGCAAGGCGGTTGACCGTCGCCGTGTCCCCCGACTGCGCGGCGGCCACGGCGTCCGCCTGCGCCCAGGCATCAAAGAGCGTCTGTTTGCGGTCGAAAGCCCGGAGATGCGCGTCGCGAGCCGCCTGCGGTTCGCCCGTCGCGCCGTCGATCAACGCGATCATCATCGCGGATACTTCATTGGTGCCGTTGAGCGCCGCGAGTGCAGCGCGGGCCTCGTCAAAACGACTCAGCGCCACCAGCGCGCGCACACGTTGCAAGGTCAGGGCAGACGCGCCTCCCATCGTTTCCTCCGCATCGGCCACGATCGCCAGCGCCTGTTGCGGATGCCCCGCCCAATTGGCCGCTTCCGCGCGGCGCGCATAGATGCTCAGGTTCAACGGGTCACAAGCGGAAAGACGCCTGCCCAGCGGCTCAAAGCGCGCGCCATAGCCAAACACGACGGCGAACTGCGGCAGCCAGTCCGGCTCCGCGCAGCCGCGGGACAAGAGTGCCGCGTCGATATGCGCGGCGAGGCCGTGCCAATCCTCGCTCAAGATCTGGCGGTCGATCTCGATGAACAGCCGCTGCTGCGGGTCGCGGCTGGCCGCCGCGGCCAGTCCCAACTCGCGCAGTGCCAGGCGCCCTGCCTCCTCGCGCTGTCCCACGCTGGATGCGTCGGCAAGCATGAGGTGCTCGTAAAGATCGGCCGCGGCGTAATGCGGCTCAGCGAAACTGGGATCCAGCGCGCTGGCGCGCGCGAATTGCACGTTCGCCAGGCGCAGCGTATCGAGCAGGCTGCGGCTGCGGTCGGCGTTGTGCGCCTGATCATACAGCTTGACGCCCTTCTGGTAGGCGATGAAGGCCTCTACGTCCTTGACCCCGGCCTGGCGCATGCGGGCGCGCTGCTTGTCATCCAGTACGACGTCCAGCACATCCGCGACTTTCTCGGCGATGTCCAGTTGCACCGCCAGCGAATCCTTCATGGTGCGGTCGTAGGTCTGTGACCACAGTTGAATGCCGTCAGCGGTGCGAATCAGCTGCGCGGTGATGCGGGCGCGGTCGCCTTCGCGGCGCACGCTGCCCTCCAGTACGGTCGCCACGCCTAGCTTGAGTCCGATCGTGCCCAGGTCTTCGCTCTTGCCCTTGAACTGGAACGAGGACGTGCGGCCCACCACCTGCATGCCGTCAATCCGCGCCAGCGAGTTCAGGATTTCCTCGGACAAGCCGTCGGAGAAGAATTCGTTCTCCGGGTCGGCGGACATGTTGACGAACGGCAATACCGCGATTGATTGCCGGCCTGCCGCTGGCGTCAGCGCAGCGGCCGCGTGGGCCCGCGCGGCCTTCGCGACGGCCAGCTGCGCAGCCTCGCGCTGCGGCGCCAGCAGGAACTTGTCGACTCCGAAATACCCCAATGCCATCAGCAGCACCACGATGATCAGCCGGTCCATGCGCCCTGCAGTCTGCGGCGCGATGGAGTTGTCGATTGGCACGTCGGCATCGCGCTTGATGCCATCGGGCGTGAGCTCGAACACCCAAGCGAAGACAAGGGCGGGAACGAAGCCGATCGCCAGCACTACTACCAATCCACGCAGCACGGACGCCGACACGGCGAACCACGGCAGCACCGTACCCGCCACTTGCACCAGCAGCCAGGCACCGACCAGATACAAGCCGGCCATGCGGATGACATTGCGACGCTTGAGTTCGGCGATGAGGCTCATTGTGTACCCGGCTTGTCGATCTGGATTGTACGTGGCAATCCGATCTGCCTGAGCAAGGCCTGGAAGCGCGGGTCCTTGTGCAGTGGTTCGAATTGCGGGACGACGTACAAGTATTCGCGGAATGGTGCCTTTGCGGCGAACTGGCGCTCCAGCTCGCCCATGGCCGCTTCGTAGTCGCCCAGGCGCGCCAGCTGCAGCGGCGCGAGCAGGATCGCCTGGCCACCATGCTCCAGCTCGTACTTCACTGCTTCCGGTTTGCGGCTCGGGTCGCGCAATGCGGCGATGACCAGCAACATCTCTTCGCGCTTGCTGTCAGGCAGAATGCGCGCGAACTCGGCGGCTTCATCGTAGCGACCCATGTCGATCAGCGCCGCCGTTTTGAATGTGGCCGGTTCGACAAATCCCGGCGAAAGCTGAAGCGCCCGGTCGAACCGGTCCAAAGCCGCATCGAACTGGCGATGCTCGGCCAGGCTTTCGCCATAGGCAAAATGCACCACCGCCGATAACGGGTCGATCGCCAGTGCGGCCTGGAATTGCGCATCGGATTCCGCCCAGCGCCGCTCCGTCGAGAGAAATTCGCCATACCATTGGTGCGCGGTGGTGTCGCGCGGATTGGCGAGGATGGCGGCACGGAAATCGGCTTCGGCGCCGGCCCAGTCGAAATTGATGGAGTAACGGATCGCTGCTCGCGTAGACAATGCCGTGCTGGATTTCGGATCCAGTTCCAGCGCGTGTTCGGCCGCGCCAATCGCCAGCGGATTGGTATCGACGAAATCGTGGGCGGTCGGATCCGACCATACGTATTGGGGCAGCAGTGCATAGGTTTGCGACAGGCCCGCCCAGGCATCGGCATAGTTCGGATCCAGCGCCAGCGCCGCCTTGAAGGCAACTTCGGCACTGCGCAGGTTGCCATAGCCACGCTGGTACACGAGCGAGCGTCCGCGCAGATATTGTTCGTGCGCTTCGGAGCTGCCAGTCGCGTCGGGTACAAGGCGCGCCGTCCGGTCCTGCAACACCACTTTCAACGCGTCGGTGACGGCGCGGGCGATGTGCTCCTGCAGTTCGAACACGTCCTTCAGGTCGCCATCGTAACTTTCCGACCAGCGATGGAAGCCGGATTTGGTCTCGATCAGCTGCAAGGTCACGCGCACCTTGTCGCCCTGCTTGCGCACCGATCCTTCCAGTACGTTGGCGACGCCGAGCGCCGTGCCGATCGCCGTCAAGGTCTCGTTCTTGCCCTTGAAGTAGAACGACGACGTGCGGCCCGCCACCTTGAGGTCCTGCACCTTCGCCAGCGCATCGAGCAGCTCCTCGGCCATTCCGTCGGCGAAATACTCCTGGTCGTGGCCGGGGCTGAGGTCTTCGAACGGCAGAACCGCGACCGACTTGTCGTCCAGCGTTGGGGGGAGCTCCTTGACTGCCGCGGTGGTGCTTGCGACCAACGCGGCGTCGCGCCGCGGCGCCAGAACGAACTTGTCGATCCCGAAATAGACCAGCGCGACCGCCAGCAGGGCCATGATCAGGCGATCCATCCGTCGCCCGGTTTGCGGCGCGATGGATTGCTCTGGCGGCACGTCGCCATCGCGCTTGATGCCCTCCGGAGTCAGCTCGAACACCCAGGCAAACACCATCGCCGGCAGGAAGCCGATCGCCAGTGCGGTCACGACGACGCGCAGCACGGACGCCGACACGTCGAACATCGGCAGCACCGTTCCCGCGACCTGCACGATCAGCCACGCACCGACCAGGTACAAGCCGGCCATGCGGATGACGTTCCGGCGCTGGAGTTCGGCGAACACGATCATGGCGAGGATGGCTTCCGGGCGTTCGGACGAATTCCCACTGCAGACAGGATAGCGGCATAGCGCGGGTCGCCGCGCAGAAAGTCGAATTCCTCGTCATCGCCGATGAAGGGCAGGAAGCCTTCGCGCGCCTCCACCGCCTGTCCCAGAAGGCGCAGCGTCGTATCACCGTCGCCGAACCCGGCGGAAATACGTGCCAATTCGAGCGAGGAGACAAAGCGGCGCTTGCTTTCTCCCTCGAGTCGCGCGAGCAGGGCGCGCGCCTCTGGGGCATGTCCGGTCCTGCCCAGGCACAATCCCAGAGTGGCCAGCCCGGACAGGTCGCCAGGCGCAGCCGCCGCCAATCGCCGTGCCTCCACCAGGGCTTCGTCCCGTTGACCAGCAGCCAGCAACTGCCGCGCAAGTTCGCGCCGTGTGCGCAGGAACTCCGGATCCAGCACCAGGGCTTCACGCAACTCGGCGATCGCTTCCTCGCGCCGACCACTGATGGCAAGCACTTGCGCCAGTTGCACGCGCATGATCATGGACAGGGGATCCAGGGCCCGGGCGCGTCGGGACCTCGCGAGCGCCCCATCAATGTCGCCGATCAGCAGGAGTGCTTCCGCGCTCCACTGGTAGGCGGTGGCATAGGCGGGAGCGAGTCTGATTGCCTGCTCATGCTCGCGTTCGGAGCCTGCCCAATCCCAGTTGTAGTGAAAAAGTATGTCACCGGGCGAGGCATGCGGCTCACCGGCGTCCGAATCGAGTTGGAGCGCATGCAGCGCCGCCGCGCGCGCCGCCGGCATCACTTCGCGTGGAGGATCGTAGCCCCGCACGCCGAGTATGATGTAGCTGTCAGCGACGCCGGTGAAGCCGAGCGCGAAGTCAGGCGCGATCCGCGTGGCGTCCCGGAAATGCACCAGGGCCTCGCGTACCGAGTTCTCGCTACGGCGCTGGTTCCACAATTCGCGGCCGCGCAGGTATGCGTCCAGGGCTTGCGGATCCACCGGCCGGGCACTGCCGAGCCGCGTTGCTTCCATGGGGCTCAGGCGCACTTGGATGGCCTTTGCGATGGCCTCCGCCACTTCATCCTGCAAGGTGAGCACGTCGCGCACATCGCGCTGGTAGCTCTCCGACCAGAGCGTCTTCTCGGTGCGCACCGAGACCAGTTCGGCGGTATAGCGGACACGATCCCCTGCCCGCAGGACCGAGCCGGTCACCAGCGCCCCGATGCCGAGCTCGCGACCGATCGTGGACGGCGATTTGTCGCTGCCCTTGTAGCGCGCCGCCGAGGTCCGCGCGATCACCTTGAGCCCGGAGATTCGCGCCAGCGTGGTGGTGAGTTCGTCGGTCAGGCCGTCGGCAAAGTAGTCCTGCGTCCGGTCGCCGGAGCGGTTGTCGAAAGGCAGTACCGCCACCGACTTTCCCACTTCGCCGGCACGGTCCTGCACCCTGGCCTGCTCAGCGCCGGATCGGGTCGCGGCGCTGACCATCGCCGCTTCGCGCCCGGGCGCGAGCAGCAGGCGGTCGAAGCCGAAATACGCCAGCGCCAGGGCCAGCACGCCCATGATCCAGCGGTCCATGCGCCGGGCGGTTTGCGGTGCGATCGATTGCTCCGGCGGCACGTCCTCATCACGTCTGATGCCCTCCGGGGTCAGCTCGAACACCCACGCAAACACCATCGCCGGCAGGAAGCCGATCGCCAACGCGATCACGATGCCGCGCACCACCGCAGCCGACACGTCGAACATCGGCAGCACCGTTCCTGCGACCTGCACGCCCAGCCACGCTCCGACCAGGTACAGCCCGGCCACGCGGATGACGTTGCGGCGACGCAGTTCGCTCAGGAACGTCATCGCTCTCTCTTGAGGCCGGTGCCGTTCGCAAGCAGCTTCGCCTGCCGCTGAAAGTCGCGCATGAGCTTGAGGCCCAGGATCATGGCGTCAATTGCCCTTCCGGAAGGCAGCCAGGTTGGTGCGATACAGCTGCATGACCTCATGCAGCTTCGGGTCGGCCCAGGCGGCGAGCCAGTCCGGGTCGCGGCTGATTTCTTCAGGAAGGCGCGCGCCGCCTGGTCCGAGCAGGATTGCCTCGGTGATTGGCCAGTCGAGGTTACGCATCGACTCGCGCTGCGCCGCG
>JBKJMY010000072.1:0-13178 GCA_046596115.1 Arenimonas sp. | reverse complement strand
CCTGCCGCGCCAAGCCACGGTGCTCGACGCGGTCACCGGTGGCCAGGACACCGTCGGCCTGCGTTGCCCGTCGCATCCACTGGCGCGCCAGCTGCTCAGTGCCTTCGACGGCGGCGTGGCGGCACCGTCGGCAAACCGGTTCGGCCGGATCAGCCCGACCAGGGCGTCCCACGTGCGTGATGAATTTGGCGACGCCGTTCCGATCGTGCTGGACGGTGGCGACTGCGAGGTCGGCATCGAAAGCACGATCGTCGACTTCGTCGGCGGCACGCCGCGCATCCTGCGCCCGGGCCGCATCACCCAGGCCCAGGTCGAGGCAGTGATCGGTCCAGTGCTGGTGGGCAGCGGCCAGGACAGTCCACGCGCCTCCGGCACGCTGGAAGCACACTACGCGCCGCGTACGCCCATGCTGTTGCGGTCGCGCGCCGCACTGGAGGCCGAGGCCAACCAGCAGGCCGCGCTGGGCAAGCAGGTGCGCGTGCTCGTCCTCAAGGACTTGATCGCGGGTGCGCAGGGCCTCGCCTTGCCGGCCGACGCGCACGCGTACGCCCATGGCCTGTACGCGGCGATGCGCGCACTGGACGACGACGCAAGCCATCTGTTGCTGGTAGAGCTACCGCCACCAGGCGGCGACTGGTTGGCGGTGCACGATCGACTGCGCCGTGCCGCCGCGGGCGCGGAACCTGGCGACGACTCGCCGTGAAACTCCACTCAGATGTCGCAACTGCCGCAGACGCGACCGCCTGACGCGATGCAGCTTCAGGGCGTCGCCGTCTTGTTGTCGTCCAGGCGATGCGATAGCAACCAGGACACCAGTTCCGGTTCCGCATACGCGCGATCCCAGGAGCCGTGGTTGACGCCGGGATATTCGCTGAAACGCACTTCGCCGCCCGCGGCGCGCATCGCCGCCGCCATCTGCTGCGCGTTGTGCACCGGCACCACGTCATCATCGGCGCCGTGGAAAATCCACGCCGGCGTGCCACCGATGCGGCGCGCGATCGCGGTGGAAGGATCGGCGGCGAGCAACTCGGGGAGCTGCGCGGTCATCGCCGCATCGGACACCGGGTCGAGCACGTCGTCATCGTCCTTGAGACGCAGGAACCCGCACACCGGTGCGATTGCGGCAAAGCGGTGCGGATAGGCAGCAGCGAGAAGCCAAGTGCCCTGCCCGCCCAGCGACAGCCCGGTCAGGTAGATGCGCTGCGGATCACCGCGGAACTCGGCGATCGAGGCGTCGAGCGCTTGCATCGCCTGCCTGGCCATGGCGCCGGTCCAGCGGGTGTTGTCGCGCGATTGCGGCATCACCACGATCAGCGGGAAGCGCTTGCGGTCATTGCGGATGGCGGCGGGCAGGCCAACCTGGGTCTGCTTGGTGCCATCGTCGCCTCGCTCGCCCGATCCATGCAGGAACAGCGCGACCGGCCATTGCCGGTCCGGTGTGTAGTCCACCGGGACATAGACCTGGTAGCGATACGTCACGCCGTCGACAATGACAGCGCGATCCAGGAAGCCGGTCCCGGTCGATGCAATCGCGCTCGACGCAGTGCTGGCCGCTGCGGTTCCGGCGCCGGTCATGAGCGCCAACACCATTCCCAATTCGGCCAGGCGCACGCGGGCGCTCCTATTTCGCCGCCATCAGCGCGACGGTCATGTCGAGCATGCGGTTGGAAAAGCCCCACTCGTTGTCATACCAGGCCAGCACCTTGACCAGCGTGCCGCCGGTGACCTTGGTCAGCGTGCTGTCATAGACCGAGCTGCGCGGGTCGTGGTTGAAATCCACCGACACCAGCGGCGCAGTGTTGAAGCCCAGGATGCCCTTCATCGCGCCCTGGCTGGCTTCCAGAACGGCGGCGTCGATCTCTTCCTTGGTCGTGGCGCGGGCGGCGACGAAGCACAGGTCGACCACCGACACGTTGATGGTCGGCACGCGCATGGCGAAGCCATCCAGCTTTCCATTCAATTCAGGGAGCACGAGCCCAACCGCTGCTGCGGCACCCGTTTTGGTCGGGATCTGCGACATCGTGGCACTGCGCGCGCGACGCAGGTCGGTGTGATAGACGTCGGTCAGCACCTGGTCATTTGTATAGGCATGAATCGTCGTCATCAGGCCGTGCACGATACCGATCTTCTCGTGCAGCACCTTGGCCAGCGGTGCCAGGCAGTTGGTGGTGCACGACGCGTTGGAGATGACGGTGTGCGCGGCGGTGAGCTTGTCGTCGTTGACGCCGAACACGAAGGTACCGTCAACATCCTTGTCACCGGGCGCGGACAGGATCACCTTCTTGGCGCCGCCGGCGATGTGCGCGCCGGCCTTGGCCTTCGAGTTGAACAGGCCGGTACATTCGAGCACCACGTCCACGTCGTGGTCGCGCCACGGAATCTCGGCCGGGTTGCGGATCGCATACACCTTGATGCGGTCGCCGTTGACCACCAGGTCGCCGCCCTCTGCGGAGACTTCGCCCGGGAATTTTCCGTGGGCCGTGTCGTACTGGGTGAGGTGGGCATTGGTGGCGGCGTCACCGAGGTCGTTGATCGCCACCACCTGGATCTCGTCCCGGCGGCCAGATTCGTAGATGGCGCGCAGCACGTTGCGGCCGATGCGTCCGTAACCGTTGATCGCGACCTTGATCGCCATGGGCAAGCTCCTGGGAATGAGGGACACTAGTGGAGACCGCCATTTTATCGCCTGCGGCCGGCCCGGCGACACCCCTGTGTGTTACGGGCGGCCTTGATGGAGCCCAATGCGCCACTTTCGTCCTGCCTTAACCGCGATTTTTACCCTGCTGGCCCTGCTGCCGGGTCTCGCCTTTGCCTGGGGTGCCCCAGGCCATCGCATCATCGCCAGCCGCGCCGAAGCGCAGTTGCGCCCCGCAGCGCTCGCCGAGGCCCGGCGGCTGTTGGCAATGGATGGCGCGGCGCACCTGTCCGATGTCGCCAACTGGGCCGACGAGCAGCGCGACTCCAATGCGCCCGGTAGCGCCGATACGCGGCGTTGGCACTACGTCAACTTCAACGATGAATGCGACTACGTGCCGCCGCGGGACTGTCCCGACGGCCAATGCGTCATCGCGGCGATCAACCGGCAGTTCCTCGTGCTTGGCGACCGCCGCCGCCCGGATCCGGAGCGACGCGATGCGCTCAAGTACCTGGTGCATTTTGTCGGCGACGCGCACCAGCCGCTGCACGCTTCACCGCTGCACGACAAAGGCGGCAATGACTACCAAGTGTCCGTGAATGGCGAGGGTTCGAACCTGCACCAGGTCTGGGATAGCCGTTTGTTGAAACGGGCGATGTCGCTCGCCGGGCGCGACGAGGACGGTTATGTCGTCCTGCTGAGCACGCTGCCGACGCTTCCGCCGGATCCGACCCATCAGTCCGACCGGCAAGCCGTGGACTGGGCACTGGAAAGCTGCCGGATCGTGCGCGACGGCAACCTGTACCCGAAGGGCCACGCGATGGGCGACGACTACCTCGACGCCCATCGCGAACAGATGCAGCAGCGCCTGCGCCTGGCCGGCGATCGGTTGGCCGGCATGCTCAACGACGCACTCGATCCGCGGCATGGCTGAAGCAACAACTCGGCATGCAAGCAGGTATCGGTTTCGGCATCCGCGACGTGCGGCGCGTGCTCCAGACTGTTTGAATCCGACTCAGGGCCGGAACTCGACGGTCGTTCGCACCCAGCCCTGCAGCGGCTTGCCGTTGTCGTCGCGGCCGGGCACGAAGGTCCATTTCCGTGCCGCCTCAAGAATTGCCGCGTCGAACAGCCCGGCTGGTTCGGCTTTGAAAACTCGCGCGTCGATGACATGGCCATCCGTGCCGACCAGGATATCCAGCTCGACCTTGCCCTCGATCTTCGAGGCCAGCAGTTCCTTCGATTAGGCAGCCGGATCCATGTGATCGGCAGCCCCCCGCCGCGTCAGGTGGCGGACCGGCTGCGAAGAGGTCGTGTCACTGGCCCATGCGGTGTAGCTGCAGGCGGCCGCCAGGCCGAGTGAGAGCAGCAGTCCGGACAGGCGACGAGCGCGGGCGGGAATCGGGCGCTTCAGCATGGTGATTCGCTCCTTGAGTGGATGACGGGCGGCCCAATGGCAACCCAGTGGAAGCCGCAAGCCGGCATCGGCCGCAAGCTGGGACTTGAGCATGGCGCTGGCGTAGCTGCGGCGCGAGTTTGGGCGCTCGCCAAGTACGGCTTCGTCGCAGGCCAGTTCCTGGTCGAAGCGGAAACGGCCCAAGGCCCACCACGCAAGCGGGTTGAACCAGAACAGGCACAGTGCCGCCGCGGCCACGGCATTGGCGATCGGATCGTGGCGGCGCAGATGCACGGCTTCATGCGCAAGGATCAATGCACGTTCATCCGCGCAGTAGCGTTGTTCGAAATCGGCGGGCAGTACCAGGCGTGCGCGCCATGCACCTACCAGGACCGGACCGGCCACCGACGTGCTGCGCCAGTGGCCGTCGCGATCCGGTGCAAGCCAACCCAGCGAGCGCAGGTAATTGCGCTGCACCAGCCACATCGCCAACGCGGCGAGCATTGCGCCGCCCAACCACACCGGAAGCAGTAAGCGGGACGGATCGAGTGCCGCAACCACCGAGCCGGAGCGCGCGACCGCGTCTGCCAGGATTGGCGTTCCCGGCAGCGCGCCCACTGCAATGATGCTTGCCGGACCGGGCAACAGACAGGCGGCGAAAACAAGCGCCGGCAGCCACCAAAGCGCATAGGTTGCCCGCGATCCCAGCGCGCGCCGGGCTGGCCAGCGCAGCGCAAAAACCACCAGCAGGGCGAGCGTGGCGATGAGCCCGCAACGCAACAGCAAGGCCATCGGCTCAGGCGTCATTGTCCAACTCCTCGACCAGGCGCTTGAGCTCGGCCAGGTCCTTGCGGCTGAGCTTGCGGTGGCGCCCAAAGTGGGCGACCAGCGGTGCGACGCGGCCGCCGAAGAGTCGATCGAGCAGGGATTCGCTTTCGCTGGTCAACCATTGCTCCCGCCGCAGTACCGGCGTGTAGAGATAGCGGCGGCCTTCGCGCGTGGCTGCGATGGCACCCTTGTTGAGCAGGCGGTTGAGCAGGGTCTTGATGGTGGCCTCCTGCCAGTCCTGCTGCTTGGCCAGCGCGGCAACCACGGCATCAGCCGAACTCGCCCCGGGCTCACGCCACAGCACCTCCATCACGACCGCTTCGGCTTCGCTGATGTCTGGTTGCACGCCCATCCCGACTCTCCTGCTTACAGATGTAATCACTAGCCCGAGATTACGCCTGTAATTACTCCTGTCAAGGGGTCTGCGATACTGGGCCATGCCCGACCCGATGCGCCCGACCGACAGTCCCGACATGGGCAAAAACCCGATCCTCGAAGCTGCAGTCGACGCGATGCTCGCGCACTGTGGTTCGAAGCTTGAGGTTGCAACACCACTTGGCCTGGGCAAACCGCATCGCTTGCTCAATGCGCTATATGCGCGCGTCGCCGCCAATCCCGCGCTGACCATGCGCATCCATACGGCGCTGTCGCTGGATCCGCCCTCGCCGTCCGCATCGCTGGAAAAGCGTTTCCTCGCACCGTTTTCGGCGCGGCATTTCGGCACCGATTTCCCGCGCCTGGCGTATACGGTCGCGCAAAAGCGCGATGCGCTTCCGGCAAATATCAAAGTCGAGGAGTTTTACGTGCAATCGGGCGCGATGCTTGGATCGCGCGCGGCGCAGTCGTCCTACAACTCGCTCAACTACACCCACGTCGCGCGGGCCGTCGCCGCGCATGTCGGGCTTCTCGTGCAAAAGGTCGCGGCGTCAGCCGATGGCAGCAGGCTGAGCCTGAGCTGCAACCCGGACCTGAGATTTGACCTCATCGACGAAGTCGCCCGACTGGGAAGGCCACGGCCAATGCTGGTCGCCGAAGTGGATCCGGAGCTCCCCTTCATCGGCGGAACGGCAGCCGTGCCGCGCGACTACTTCGACTTGGTGATCGAACTGCCCGGGCCTGCGCCCATGCTGTTCGCCGTACCGCGCCAGCCGGTCAATGATGCCGAGTTCGCGATCGGTCTGTACGCCAGCACACTGGTTCGCGATGGCGGCACGCTGCAGATCGGCATTGGTTCGCTATCGGACGCGCTCTGCCACGCATTGATCCTGCGTCATTCACGCAATGCCGAGTACCTTGCCTTGCTCGAGGCGCTGTCGCCCGGGCTGGCGGCATCGGCAGTGGTGCTCAGCCAGGGCGGCACGGCGCCTTTCGTCCACGGCCTGTATGGCGCCAGCGAGATGGTCAACGATGGCTTCATGCGACTGCACCAGGCCGGCATCCTGGTGCGCAAGGTCGTGGATGACCTGGAGGCGATGCACCGGATCGTCGCCGGAGCCGCAACCGATGCCGATCGCGCGCTGCTCGATGCCGACGGCCACTGGCTGGACGGTGGCTTCTACCTTGGTTCGAAGGACCTGTACCACTGGCTTGGCTCGATGCCGCCGGCCGAAGCGCAGGGGCTGGGCATGACGCGAATATCGCACATCAACGAACTGTATGGCGGCTTCGAGGAGCGCGAGCGATTGCAGCGGCAACACGCGCGCTTTTTCAATACCTGCATGATGACGACCGCATTGGGCGCGGCGGTTTCCGACGGCCTCGAGGACGGCCGGGTGGTCTCTGGTGTTGGCGGCCAGTACAACTTCGTGGCGATGGCGCATGCATTGCGCGATGGACGCTCGGTGCTGATGTTCCGGGCGACCCGCGACCACAAGGGCGAGGTCAGTACCAGCGTGCCGTGGAACTATGGCCACTGCACCATCCCGCGCCACCTGCGCGATATCGCGGTGAGCGAGTACGGCATCGCCGACTTGCGCGGCGTGGACGACGCTGGCTGCGTCCAGGCGATGGCGGCGATCGCCGACGCCCGCTTCCAGGCCGACCTGTTGCGGCAAGCTGGTGCAGCGCGAAAGATTCCCAAGGACTTTCGTGCGCCGTCGATATGGTCCAACAATAGGTCGGCGGCCATCTCCAGCCGACTCGCACCGTTCCGCCAAAACGGCATGTTGGTCGATTACCCGCTGGGCTGCGATTTCACAGCAGTCGAGCAACAACTTGTACGTGCGCTTGGATGGCTCAAGTCGGCGACGGCGCGGCCAGCAGGCAAGCTGTTGACGATCATCGGCACGCTGCTGTCCGCGGGCGCAACTGCGCCGGGCGAAGACGACGCAATTGAACGCATGGCCCTGTCCCGGCCCGACTCGCTGGCGTCACGCATCGAGGCGCGCCTGCTGCGGCTTGCGCTTCGGCGGACGAGCGCAGGCGACCAGGGCGGCCGCCCGCAAGGCTGACTGATCGTTACGGCCACTGGTTCGCTACAGCAGCTGGTTCCTTACGGCAGCTCGTTCGCTACAGCAGCTGGTTCCTTACGGCAGCTCGTTCGCTACAGCTGCGCCTTTGCCGCGGCGGCAACTGCTTCGGCGGTGATTCCGAAATAGTTGTACAACGCATCGATCGGCGCCGACGCGCCAAAGCTGTCGATGCCAATCACCGCGCCATCCAGGCCAACGTACTTGCGCCAGTAGTCGGTCACGCCCGCTTCCACCGCAACGCGCACGCGCAGCTTCGATGGCAGCACATGCTCGCGCCACTCGGCCGGCTGCTGGTCGAAGCGATTGCTGCAGGGCATCGACACCACGCGGGCACCGATTCCCTCTGCGGCGAGCTGGTGGGCGGCCTGCATGGCCAGCTCGACTTCGGAACCCGTGCCGATCAACAGCACTTGCGCGCCACCTTCGGGCTCGTGCAGCACATATGCACCGCGCGAGATGTCGGCCAGCCTTGCGGCGTCGCGCGCCTGGTGCGCCAGATTCTGTCGGCTGAACACCAGGCAGCTCGGCCCATCCCGGCGCTCGATCGCGCAGCGCCAGGCCACGGCAGACTCCACCGCATCGCAGGGGCGCCAGACTTCGTTGTTGGGGATGTAGCGCAGCGATGCCAGGTGTTCCACCGGCTGATGGGTCGGGCCGTCCTCGCCCAAGCCAATCGAATCGTGGGTAAAAACATGGATCGCGCCGGTGGGAATCAGTGCCGACATCCGCAGCGCATTGCGCGAGTAGTCCGAGAACACCAGGAAGGTTGCGTCGTACGGGATGAACCCACCATGCAACGCCAGCCCGTTGCTGATCGCGCTCATCGCGAATTCGCGCACGCCGTAGTAGACATAGTTGGCATCGGCATCGGTGCTGGCCACGGACTTGCTGCCCGACCACAGGGTCAGGTTCGAATGCGCCAAGTCCGCCGAGCCGCCGATCAGTTCCGGCAAGTGCAGCGCATAGGCCTCGATCGCCATCTGCGATGCCTTGCGCGAGGCCACCACGGGTCCATCGGCCTGCAGCTTCTCGATGAAGGCTTGCGCGATGTCGGCGAAGTCGCCGGGCAATTCGGCGTGTGAGCGGCGGACCAATTCGTCCGCGAGCTGTGGATGCTGGCGCGAGTACTCATCAAACAACCGGTTCCACTGCTCCTCGCGCACCAGGCCAGTGTTGCCAGCGCGCCAGCCGTCGGAAATCTCCTGCGGAATCTCGAACGGCGCATGCGGCCATTCGAGTGCGACACGCGCGGCAGCCAGCTCGTCGGCGCCGAGCGGCGCGCCGTGCGCGCTTTCCTTGCCCTGCTTGTGCGGCGCGCCGAAGCCGATGATCGTGCGGCAGCAGATCAGGCTCGGCTTGCCGGTTTCGGCCTGGGCAGCGGCGATGGCCGCGTGGATCTGCACCGGGTCGTGGCCATCGACGCCCTGGATGACATGCCAGCCGTACGCGCGGAAGCGCGCCGCGGTGTCGTCGGTGAACCAGCCCTTGGTATCGCCATCAATGGAGATGTGGTTGTCGTCCCACAGCGCCACCAGCTTGCCCAGGCCCCAAGTGCCGGCCAGCGAGCAAGCCTCGTGCGAGATGCCCTCCATCAGGCAGCCATCACCGAGCAAGACCCAGGTGAAGTGGTCGACGATCGGGAACTCGGGGCGATTGAAGCGCTGCGCCAGCAGTTTTTCCGCCAGCGCGAAGCCCACGGCGTTCGCCAGGCCCTGTCCAAGCGGCCCGGTGGTGGTCTCGATACCGGGCGTGTCGCGGTGCTCGGGGTGACCCGGCGTCTTCGAGTGCAATTGCCGGAAGTTCTTCAGCTCCTGAATCGACAGGTCGTAGCCCGACAGGTGCAGGAGCGCGTACTGCAGCATCGATCCGTGCCCGTTCGAAAGCATGAAGCGGTCACGGTCGAACCACTTGGGGTTGTTCGGGTTGTGCTTGTGGAAGTCGTTCCACAACACCTCGGCGATGTCGGCCATGCCCATCGGCATGCCGGGGTGGCCTGACTTGGCCTTCTCCACCGCGTCGGCGGCAAGGAAGCGGATGGCATTGGCAAGGTCGCGGCGGCTGGGCGTCGGCATATCGGGGGCTCGTCAGGAGGCGCCCAAGGTCCGGGCAATCCATTTTCCCTGAACGCTGGCCGCGTGTCTCCCGGCAATTTCCGCAATCGTCGCCTGCGCGATCAGGGAGCGGCGTCGGTTCCCACGCCCAATGCCGATTCGCCCTGCGCATCCAGCACCGCCAGCTCCTCACGATGCTCGCCAGCCTGATGCGAGACGACGACGGCGGTCGCCAGGTCGCCGGTCACGTTGAGCGCCGTCCGGCACATGTCCAGGAAGGTGTTCACGCCAAGGATGATGGCGATACCCTCCGGCCGCAGGCCGATGATCCCGCAGATCATGGCGATCACCGGCAACGAGCCCGAGGGGATGCCTGCTGTACCGATGCCACCGAGGATGCACAACCCGAGCACGATGAATTGCTGGATCAGCGGCAGGTGCAGGCCGGACACCTGGGCCAGGAACAGCACCGTGATTCCCTCGAACAGGGCGGTGCCATGGTGATTGGCCGACGCGCCTACTGTCAGCACGAAGCGCGACACCTTGCGCGGCAACTTCAGGTTTTCCTCGGCCACGCGCAGCGTCACCGGCAATGTTGCCGCGGATGATGCGGTAGCGAACGCAGTCAGGATCGCTTCCTGGCTGCCCCGATAGAACTCGCGCGGAGACATGTTGCCCATGATGCGTACCCACAGCGGCAGCACCACGAAGCCGTGCAAGGCCAACGCCAGCAGCACCGTCACCACGAACCAGGCCAGGCCCTCGATCACGTCCCAGCCCAGGTTGGCGGTCAGGTTGAACATGAAGCCTGCGACGGCGTAAGGCGCCAGCCGGATGATCAACCCGATCAGCCGCATGCAGATCTCGAACAGGCCCTGGAGTGCGTTCTTGAAGGCCTGGGTGGCGGGGGACGGCGTCATCACCATGCCGATGCCGAACAGCAGCGCGAAGAACACCACGCCGAGCTTCTGCTTGTCGTCGGTGGCGGCGGCGAGCACGTTGTGCGGGACGATGTTCACCAGCAGGTCGATGAAGTTGAGTTCCTGGCCCTTGCTGGCGATTTCGCCAGCCTTGGCAGCGCCCTGCGCCATCGCCTGGTTGAGCGTCGCCGGGTCCAGGTGCAGCCCCGGTTGCAGCAGGTTGACCATCAGGACACCGATGCCGACCGCGATACCCGTGACCACGCCGGTGTAGACCAGCGTGCGCCAACCGAGCCTGCCCAGGCTTGCGATGTCGCCCAGCTCGGCCACGCCCAGCACCAGTGCGCTGAACATCAGCGGCACCACCAGCATGAACAACAGGTTGAGGAAGATCTGTCCGAACGGCTTTACCAGCCAGTCGACGAAGTGCGCCACCAGAGGCGTCTGTTCCATGCCCATGGAGTGGATCAGCAGCCCCAGCAACGCGCCGAACACGAAACCGATCAGGACCTTGATATGCAGCGGAAAGCCCGGGGGCCGGGCGGACGGCGCGACGGCAGTCATGGGATCACTCGTGATGGTTGGTCGGCGAAGGATACGGCAGCGCGGCGATGATCGCTTCGAGCGGCTGGGCTTCACCGATCAGGTAGCCCTGCGCGTAGTCGCAACCCATCTCGCGCAGCGCCGCGAGCGTGCCGGCGGATTCGACGCCTTCGGCGACGATCGCAGCGTCCAGGGCGCAGGCCATGCTGACGATGGCTTCCACGAGCTGACGTGTACGCGGCTCGTCGAGCAGGGATCGGGTGAACGCCTGGTCAATCTTGAGCGTATCGAATGCCAGCCGCTGCATCTGCGCCAGGTTCGAGTAGCCGGTGCCGAAATCATCCAATGCCACGCCGATGCCGTGCTTGTGACACAGGGTGATCGCCGACTGCACCAGTTCCAGGTCGAAGGCGTGGGTTTCAGTCAGCTCGATCTTCAGACTACCGGCGGGGACCGCTGCTGCCTCGACCCGCTGGACGATGCGCTCGATCAACCCGGGATGCTCCAGCTGCCGGGCCGATACGTTCACGGCGATGAAAGGCGAAGGCTGGGCGCCGGCCTCGATCAGTCGGGTCACCGCGCGGCAGGCGGTGTCGAAGACATATTCGCCGACCGCGACGATCAGCGACGACTCCTCCGCCAGCCCAACCAGCTCCATCGGCGACACCGGACCACGATCAGGGTGGTTCCAGCGAATCAGCGCCTCGTAGCCGGCGACCCGGTTGCTGGCGATATGCAGGATGGGCTGGAAGCGAACATCCAGGCCGTCGTCGGCCAGGGCTTGGCGCAGTTGCGATTCGAGCCGGAGTTTGTCGACGCCTTCCGGTCGGGCCAGCTGCACGCCAGCGGCGGCATCGGCGCGGGCAATGGCAAGGCGACGCAAGTGTTCAAAGCTGGGCTCCGGTTCGAACGCCGAACGCGGCGACGCCTCGCGGTAGGTTTCCAGTACGCCGCGATAGCGGCCAAGCAGGCTCTCGATCAGGGCGCGAATCACCGGATCGGTCTTGGCCAGGCGCTCACTGACCTGTTCCGGGTCGATCGCGTAGAGCACGCAGTCGGTCAGGGCGACGGCACTGGTCGAGCGCGGGCCGTCGTCGAATACCGCCAGCTCGCCAACCAGTTCGCCCGCCCGCATCCGGCTCAGCACCAGCCGGCGGCCACGTACCACCGTCACCATCTCCAACTCGCCAGACTCGACGAGAAAGGCGTTGGTCGGCGGATCGCCTTCGGCGAACAGTACGTCGCCGGCGTGCAAAACGATGCGGGGCGGGGTCATTCGCGTGCGCCTCCGGATCCATCCAAGCGGCGCGGCGCCGACAAGAGCACCGTGCCGCGAACGCGGCGCGTCGCCCACAAAAGCACAGGGCCGCGAACGCGGCCCTGTGCAGTCCCCTGGTCGATTCCGATCAGCGCTTGCTGACCTGCAGGACGCGCGGAGTCACGAAGACCAGCAGTTCGGCCTTCGAATGCGTCTTGCCGCGCTTCTTGAACAGGTTGCCGAGCACCGGCACGTCGCCCAGCCACGGCAGCTTGCTGATGTCTTCGCGATTGCGGAACTCGTAGACGCCGCCAATCACGACGGTATCGCCACTGTCCACCATCACGCCGGTGGTGATCGACCGCTTGGTCAAGGAAGGAACACCCTGGGTGAAGCCCTTGATGTCGTCCTTCTTGATGTTCAACTGCATGAACACGCGGCCATCGGTGGTGATGGTTGGCGTGACTTTCAGCTCGAGCAGGGCTTCCTTGAACGCCGGGGTTGCCAACGCCTGGCCGGCACCGGCCGCCTGCGGCGTGGTGTAGCCGATTTCATCGCCCTGGGTGATGGTCGCCTCGCGCTGGTTGGTGGTGATCACGCGCGGGTTGGAGACAACTTCGCCGCGGCCTTCGGCCTGCAGCGCCGACAGCGCCAGGTCGATGTTCGAGCTGGGACGCAGGATGCCGAAGTTGAAGACGCCACCACCGGTCACTGGCAAGTTCAGATTGAAGCCAGTGGTCGTGGTGCTGTCACTGGTGCGACTCGGATTGTTGACGTTGCTCATGCTGAAGGAGGCGCCAATGTCGCGGGCGAAGGTTTCGTCGGCGATTACCACGCGGGCCTCGATCAGTACCTGGTCAACTGGGCGGTCGAGCACTTCGAGCATGCGCTTGATCTCATCGATCTTCTTGCGCGTGTCGGATACCAGCAAGGTATTGGTGCGCGTGTCGGCGCTGATGCTGCCGCGTGCGGACAGGAATCCGCGATTGCCGCCAGCAGCACCGCCGCCGCCCGCCGCGCCACCGCCACCGGATCCGTTCGCCTGGATGATGGCGATCAAGTCCTGGGCGTTGCCG
>JBKJMY010000236.1:0-2993 GCA_046596115.1 Arenimonas sp. | reverse complement strand
CCCTGCATCAACCACGCAAGGAGTCACTCATGACCAATCACAGCAAGCTCTTGTTGCCCTTGGCGATTGCCGCCAGCCTGTTCGCCGCCGGCGCGTCTGCCCAAGCCGCGATGGCGCCCGTCACGCCGCCCGAGACGACCCAGGCCGTCAGTCCGATGACCGAAGCCGACGTGCGCGCCGCGTTGATTGCCAAAGGCTATACCGCCATCAACGACGTCAAGTTCAAGGAAGGCCTGTGGACCGCTGACGCCAAGAGCGCCGACGGTAAACACGTCGAAGTGAAGATCGATTCCAGCACCGGCAAGATCATCCCGGACGAGCCCGTCGCCACCATCAGCAAGGACCAGATCATCGTCAAGGTCCAGGACGCCGGCTATACCAACGTCCACGACGTCGAGATGGAAGGTGGCGTGTGGAAGGCCGAGGCCAATGATTCCGCCGGTGCCGACGTCGAGATCAAGCTGGACCCGAACGACGGCCACATCCTGGGTTCCGAGCGTGACGAAATCGGCGGCAAGAAGTAATGATCACTTTGCCGGCTGCGCTGGCGGCAACGCTGGCGCACTTGCATTGAATTGCACCGCAACGACGCCGCTCCCACGAGCGGCGTCGTTCTTTGTTGCGCTCAGTGGATGCTGGCCGCCGCGGGAGCGCGCTCGTCGCTGCGCTGGTTTGCCTGCTGGCGTTCGAGCTGGTCGCTGAGCCGCTTGTAGATCAGGCGGCTCGCGAGCACGAAATTGTCGGTCGCCTGCGCCGGCGCATCGCCGCCCGAGGCGGTCTTCAGGTCCTGCACGTAGTCCGCATGCATCGCGGTGAACCCGTCCAGCAGTGGGCCGACCGACGGATTGGTCTTCGCGATTGCCATCAGCAGCAAGTGCAGCGCATGGCCGAATCCAGCGATCGGGAAGTCATGTTCGGTAGCCGGCAGCGCTTCATCTTTGTCTTTGTGCATGCCCTGAGCCCCCGGTCTGATGTCGACGATCCAACGCTAGCACCGAATTCCGGCGCAAACCGTGCCGCAGGTCAAAGCCGTTCACGGCGGCCCGTTCACATTGGTGACACGTTCGGTCGCGCAAGCTCGCGTCACGCATTCAGAATCATGCCCGAGACATCCAGCATTTACGCCAAGGAGTCATCCATGCAAAAGCTCCTTTTCCTGGCACTCGTTGCTGCCACCATGCTGGCCGGATGCCGCGATTCCGCGACATTGTCGCTGTCCGAGGGCACGGGACCCAATCCGCGCTTGCCTGAGCCGGACAAGCAGCTCATTCCCACGGTGGTCATTGCCCCGGCGGTGGGCTGGCGCGCGGGTGAAACGCCGCTGCCTGCAGCCGGTTTGGCAGTGCAGGCCTTTGCTTCTGGCTTGGACCACCCGCGCTGGTTGTACGTCCTGCCCAACGGCGACGTCCTGGTGGCTGAAACCAACGCGCCGGATCGGCCGCTGGAGTCGAAGGGCTTGCGCAACAAGATCATGGGCTTTGTGATGAAGCGCGCCGGCGCCGCGGTGCCCAGCGCCAACCGGATCAGCCTGTGGCGCGATGCCGACGGCGACGGCGTTGCCGAATTCCACAGCATTTTCCTGCAGGGCCTGAACTCGCCGTTTGGCATGGCGCTGGTCGGCCATGATTTCTACGTCGCCGACAGCGATGCCATCCTGCGATTTCCCTACGTCGACGGTGCAACCGCGATCAGCGCGGCGCCGGTGAAGTTTGCCGACTTGCCCGCCGGGCCGCGCAACCACCATTGGACCAAGAACATCCTGGCCAGCGCCGATGGGCGCCGCCTGTATGCGACGGTCGGCTCCAACAGCAATGCCGCCGAAAACGGCATGGACGTTGAGGTCGAGCGCGCCGCGATCCTGGAGTTCGACTTCGCCAGCGGTTCACATCGGATCTTCGCCGGCGGGCTGCGCAATCCCAACGGCCTGGCCTGGGAGCCAAGCACTGGCGCGCTGTGGACTACGGTCAACGAGCGCGACGAGATCGGCAGCGACCTGGTGCCCGACTACATGACCTCGGTACGCGATGGCGGGTTCTATGGCTGGCCCTACAGTTACTACGGCCAGCACGTGGACGTCCGCGTCCAGCCGCCGCGCCCCGACCTGGTCGCGAAGGCGATTGTCCCCGACTACGCACTCGGTGCGCATACGGCGTCGCTGGGCCTGGCCTTCAACACCGGCGCCTTGTTTCCGGCGCACTACGCTGGCGGAGCCTTCGTCGGCCAGCACGGATCGTGGAACCGCAGCCCGCCCAGCGGCTATCGCGTGGTGTTCGTCCCATTTACGGGCGGACGACCGCTGGGCGCCATCGAGGAAGTGCTGGCCGGCTTCCTCGACGCCGATGGCAATGCCAAGGGCCGCCCGGTCGGCGTTGCCATCGCCCGCGGCGGAGCCCTGCTGGTTGCCGATGACGTGGGCAATACCGTCTGGCGCGTCACGCCCGCGGCACGCTGACCGCTTACACTTGCGTTTTACGCTGCGGAAACCGGGCGATGACCAACCACCGTGCCGCGCGGGACGTGGCACTGGAGTCACTGATACTGCCGTTCCAGGACGGGTCGGTGACTTGGCCGTCGGACCCGGCCAGCGTGCTGTTCCTGCGCGCGCGCGACGGTGCGGTGCTTCCGCGAGAGGCGGCACGATGGTCGTGCGAGCAGAGTTTCCGGCCATGGGCCGACGGCCTGTTGCGTGCAGGCCTGGCATTGGTCCCGATGATCACCACCGGTGCGTTTGCACGCATTCTGCTGCTGCCACCGCGACAGCGCCAGGAATCACGGGCCCTGCTGGCGCGCGCCAGCCGCCTGCTCGCATCCGATGGGTTACTGGTGGCGGCGCAACACAACGACGAGGGCGCTCGTTCGCTGCAGGACGACATGCAGCGGCTCTTTGCAGCGGTGCGTGCATCATCCAAGCACCACTGTCGCGCCTTGTGGGCGGAGGCCGGCAATATTGACGCGGCGCTCGCCGATGCCTGGCTGGCCGATGATGTGCCGCG
>JBKJMY010000211.1:0-18267 GCA_046596115.1 Arenimonas sp. | reverse complement strand
CGCGTTGTGGGTTCCGCTGGGGGCAATGTTGGTTTCCGACATTGCGCTGGGCGTTCTCAAAGGCGGCATCTATGCGGAATATTTCCTCGGCGCCGGCTTCTGGCTTGTGTACCTGTGCATCGCCCTGTCGACGGTGCTGGGCTTCGGCCTGCGCGGCCGGGTCAATGCCTGGCGTGTCGGTGGCTACGGCTTGCTCGGTTCGGCGCTGTTTTTCCTGGTGACGAATTTCGGCACCTGGCTCGGATCCTCGATGTATCCGCAGTCAGGCGCCGGCCTGATGGCTGCCTATGCAGCGGGCGTCCCGTTCTTCCAGAACACCGTCACTGGCACGCTGTTCTATAGCCTGGTGCTGTTCGGCAGCTTCGCCAGGATGCGCCATCGCAATCCGGCGCTGGCACTGCAGACGGCCTGAGCTGCCACAGGAAGCGGCCGCGTGGGCAATCGCCTCTCCAAGATCTACACCCGCACCGGCGATGACGGCAGCACGGGCTTGGGCGACGGTTCCCGGGTTTCCAAGGATTCGGCGCGTGTCACCGCGTACGGCACGGTGGACGAAGCCAATTCCGCAATCGGCATGGTGCTGGCCGCTGAGCTGCCCGATGCGGTGCGCGAGGTGCTGGTTGCCGTGCAGCACCAGTTGTTCGACCTCGGCGGCGAGCTGTGCATCCCCGGCCATTCGGCAATCGCCGATACCGACGTCGCGCGCCTGGAACAGCTGCTCGACGGCTTCAATGCCGACCTGCCGCCGCTGAAGGATTTCATCCTGCCCGGTGGTGGCGTCGCCGCCGCCTATTGCCACGTTGCACGCACGGTTTGCCGCCGCGCCGAGCGCGAGGTGGTCACGCTCTCGCACCATGATGCGGTGCGGCCCGAGGCGATCCGCTACCTCAACCGCCTGTCCGACCTGCTGTTCGTGATCGCGCGCGTCCTGGCCCGTGCTTCCGGCCACGGCGAGGTGCTCTGGAACCATTTGCGCCGCAACGCCTGAGATGCACGTCTATTCCCACCCGGTCTGCCTGCGGCACGACCCGGGCGATGCACACCCCGAATGTCCGGCGCGCCTGGCCACCGTACTGACCGCCTTGCGCGAGGCATTTCCGCAGGCGCACTGGCAGGAAGCCGCGCCAGCGACACGGGCACAACTTGCCCGGGTGCATACCGCCGGGATGATCGAACACGTGCTCGCGCAGGGCGAAGCCTACCCGCGCCGGATCGACGAGGACACAGTGATGTCGGCGCAATCGGCCGATGCCACACTGCACGCCTGCGGTGCCGGGATCATGGCCGTGGACGCCGTGCTTGCAGGTGACGCAGTCCATGCCTTCTGCGCAGTCCGGCCACCTGGCCACCACGCCACCGCCGCGCAGGCGATGGGCTTTTGCCTGTTCAATGCGGTTGCTGTCGCGGCTGCACACGCGCTGTCGGCGCACGGCCTGTCGCGGGTGGCGGTGATCGATTTCGACGTCCACCACGGCAACGGTACCCAGGATATCTTCGCGGCCGAGCCGCGGGTGCTGTACCTGAGCTCGCACCAGTCGCCGCTGTATCCAGGCAGCGGCCGCACCGAGGACACCGGGGTCGGCAATCTTGGCAACGCCCCGCTCGCCCCGGGCAGCGGCGGCGCGGAGTTTCGGGCCGCCTGGGCGGGCAGCCTGCTGCCGACGCTGGCGGCATTTCGCCCTGAACTGGTGCTGGTTTCCGCGGGTTTCGACGCGCACCGGCTGGATCCACTGGCCGACCTGCAGCTGGAGGCCGCCGACTTCGCATGGCTGGGCGCTGAACTCGCGTGCCTGGCGGCGGCGCCCTGCAGGGGCGTGGTCTGCCTGCTCGAGGGCGGCTACAGCCTGACCGCCCTGGCCGAGTGCAGCGTCGCCTGGCTCCGGGGCCTGACTGAACACAGTCACAGCTGAACCCGGCGGGGTGCCAGAGCGGCCTGCCCCCCCCCCGTCGCCGAGACCCCGAATCCGAACGGACTCGCACCGCGCATTGGCCGACCGGTAAGATGGGCGCTCGTTTTTCCAGGAATCACCCGGTGCGCCGACCCTCGCTGCAATTGCTGCCGCTCTGCCTGGCCATCGCCGGCGCCGTGCATGCCAAGGAAACCGTCGCCCCAACCTGGGCCCTGTGCGCCAACCCGGCCACCCTGCCGATGTTTGCGGAGCTGCCCACCGATGCCACGCTGCGCGAATCGTCGCCGACCGACATCAGCGCCGACGACCTGGACGTAAAAAAGGCCGACACCACGATCTTCTCCGGCAAGGTGCAGATGACCCATGCCGACCAGTACCTGGCCACCGACAAAGTCACCTACGCCCACGAATCCGAGCAGTTCACCACCGAAGGTGAAGTGCACTACCAGGATCGCGGCGTTCGCCTGACCGCGCAGAGCGCCACCGGCGACCAGAAGGCCGACATCCTGCGCATGGGCAAGGTGCGCTACCAGTTCAACGAACAACTCGGCAACGGTATCGCCGACACCGCCACCATGCACGGTGCACAGGGCACGCTCACGGATGCCACGTATTCAACGTGCCCGCCCGGGCAGCGCCAGTGGGAATTCGTCGCCAGCCGCATCTCGGTGGACAACGAAAAAGCCAAGGGCGTGGCGCACAACGTGACCCTGCGCCTGGGCGGCGTTCCGGTGCTGTGGCTGCCGGTGATCAGCTTCCCGACCGACGACAAGCGCCGGACCGGCGTGCTGGCCCCGACCCTGGGCCGCGACGATCGCAACGGCCTGGATTTCAAACTGCCGGTGTACATCAACCTGGCGCCCAATTACGACGCCACCCTTGCGCCGCACTGGTATTCCAAACGCGGCCTGATGCTTGAAGGCGAGTTCCGCTACCTGACGGCGCGCTCGACCGGGGGGTTCAGCGGCACGTATTTGCCCAATGACAACATCCGCGGCCGCGATCGCAGCGAGATAAGTTTTCGCGACACCACCACGCTCAACCGCCACTGGTACTTCAACGCCGACCTGCACAATGTCAGTGACAAGAACTACTTCAGCGATTTCGGCAATTCAATCGTCGATACCTCGATATCGCTGCTTGGCAGCACCGTGGGCGTCTATGGCCGCGGAAAGTACTGGTCATCCAGCCTGAGCGCGGAAAACTGGCAAATCGCCTCACAGTTGCTCGGTGACGGCGACGAACCCTACCGCCGCCTGCCGCGCCTGCTCGCCGCCGCCAATCGCCCATTCGCACGCTGGTTCGAGGCCGGGTTGAATTTCGAAGCGGTGCGCTTCAGCCACGACAGTTTCGCGCAAGTCGCTGCGAACGCCGCGCGTTACGATGGCGGCAATCGCGTCGACCTGCAGCCATGGGTCCGCTTCCCGTTCGGCGGCGCGGCCTGGTTCGTCACACCGCAACTGGCCTGGCGCTACACCCACTACGAGACACTCGACGGCCTGCCTGTCGGCGGTGGTGTCGACCTCGTCACCGGCTTGCCGATCGGCGGTGGCGCGGCCAGCAGCGCGACCCGCAGCCTGCCGATCGCCAGCCTCGATGCCGGTGCGTTCTTCGAGCGCAACTTCCAGTGGGGCGGCAAGGCCTACGTGCAGACGCTGGAACCGCGCCTGTACTACCTGCGCGTCCCGTACCGGAACCAGGACGACTTGCCCCTGTTCGACACCCGCGAGCTGACCTTTGGCTGGAACTCGCTGTTCCGCGACAACCGCTTCGGTGGCGCGGATCGCCAGGGCGATGCCAACCAGATGTCACTCTCGCTCACCTCGCGCATCCTTTCGGCCGCCGATGGCCGCGAGCGTCTGACCGCCGGAATCGGCCGGATCACCTATTTCGATGCCCCAAAGGTGGGCTTGAACGCCAGTGCGCCCTTGCCGGCTGCAAACGGCAGCGACTGGATCGCGACCCTCGACTGGCAGGTGAACGACCACTGGCGCCTTGGCGCGACCCAGCAATGGGATTCCGACAAGCAGCGCACCGACCTGAGCTCGGTCCGCGCGCAGTACCGCTACGGCAGCGGTGGCGTGGTCAACGTCGCCTACCGATTCCGTCGCGACCTGTTGAATCAGCCGGCACTGGAACAAACCGACCTGAGTTTTGTCATACCCGTCAATGACAAGTGGAAACTCTATGGCCGGTGGAACTATTCGCTGCATGACGCCCAGTCGACCCAGTCGGGCCGGGTCGGTGGCCAGACCCTTGAAGCCCTGGCGGGTTTCGAGTGGAGCAGCTGCTGCGTGGCGGTGCGCCTGCTCGGGCGCCAGTACGTGCGTAGTTTCGACAGCCGCCAGAATCTCGGCCTGTACCTTGAAATCGAACTCAACGGCCTTGGAAGCTTCGGGCGCGACACGGCCCGTTTGCTTGATAATGCTATCCTTGGCTATGCCCGCTGACCTTGGCGCGCGCAGGCCGCGCGCCCCGGAGTGCCCGACCCGATGAAAGCAATCTTCCCCGTCCTGCTGGCCTCTGCGCTGGCTGCGTTCACCTCGCCGATGCTCCAGGCACAAGCCCTTCCGGCCGCGCCGATCGACAGCATCGTCGCCGTCGTGGACGAGGACGTGATCCTGCGCAGTGAACTCGACCTGGCGGTGGCCAACATCACCCACCAGATCACGGCAGCCAACCAGGGCGATGTGCCGCCGAAGGATGTGCTTGAGCGCCAAGTGCTTGACCGGCTGGTCATGATGCGCCTGCAGGTCAACCGGGCCGGTGATTCCGGCATCCGCATTTCTGACCAGGAATTGCAGCAGTCCGTCGCCAGCATCGCGCAACAGAACAAGATGACTGTCGCCGACCTGCGCCAGCGGCTCGAAGCCGACCACCTGAGCTACGACGAATTCCAGTCCAACCTGCGCGATGAAGTCACGGTGCAGCGCCTGCGCCAGCGCTACGTGCAAAGTTCGGTGCAGATCAGCGAGGCCGAAATCGACCAGGTCCTGGCCACCTCCACCGTCGGCGGCCCCGAAATGCGCCTGGCAAACCTGCAGGTCAGTGTTGGCGAAGGCGCAACGCCCGGCGAAATCGCTGCCGCCAAGACCAAGATCGACGGCATCAAGGCGCAGATCGAGCGCGGCGAGATCGACTTCCATTCGGCCGCGATCCGCTATTCGCAGGCGCAGAATGCGCTCGATGGTGGCGACCTCGGCTGGCGCACGGGTGACTCCATTCCGCCGGTTTTCGCGGGCCTGCTGCGCACCATGAAGCCCGGCCAAGTCACCGAGGCCGTCCGTGGTCCGAGCGGCTTCCAGGTCGTCCAGCTAGTGGAATTGCGCCAAGCGCAGCCGCAAAAGCTGACCCAGTTCCACGCCCTGGACATCATGGTCGCCGTCAGCGACGTGGTCCCGGACGAAGTGGCTCGTCAGAAGATCGAAGCGCTGTACCAGCGCGTCGAAAAAGGCGAGGACTTCGGCAAGGTCGCGCGCGAAGGATCCGACGACACCCAGACGCGCGCCCAGGGCGGCGACATGGGCTGGTTCGCAGGCGATGCGTGGGGCACCGCGATCGCTGGACAGGTACGCCAGCTCACCGACAACCAAGTGTCGCCGATCTTCAAGAGCGACGTCGGTTACCACTTCATCAAACGCCTTGGCACCCGCGAGCAGGATGTCACCGACGATAATCGCCGCAACCAGGCGCGCGAGACCATCGGCCAGCGCAAGGCAGACGAGGCCTACGAGCGCTTCCTGCGCCAGCTGCGCGCCGAAGCCTACGTCGATACGCGCCTCGGCGGCGCCTGATCCAATGCGCCCGCGGCTGGCCCTGGTTCCGGGCGAGCCCGGCGGGGTCGGCCCCGAATTGTGCGTCCGGCTGGCGCATTCCTTGCCGGCGGTCGATCTGGTCGCGCTCGCAGATCCCGATACCCTTCTCGCCGCCGCCGATGCCATCGGCCTGTCGCTACGACTGCTGGACGCCGATGCGTGCGCGGGCGCCCGCCCGGGGGAACTTGCCATCCTGCCGCTGCGGCAGGCAGCCGCAGCACGCTTCGGCATCGCCGATCCGGACAATGCCGCCGCCGTCATCGATGCGCTGCGCCAGGGTGGCCGCGGTTGCCTGGACGGCTGGTTCGACGGCTTGGTCACCGGCCCGGTCAACAAGGCCAGCATCAATGCCGGCGGCATCGCCTACACCGGCACAACCGAATTGCTCGCGACGCAGGCCGGCGTGCCGGTGGTCATGATGCTGGCCAATCCGGCGATGCGGGTGGCGCTGGCGACCACGCACCTGCCGCTGCGCGAGGTACCGGATGCGGTCACCACACAGTCTCTCGAACAAACGCTGCGCATCCTGCACGCCGCCTTGCGCGGTCCCTTCGGTATCGAGTCGCCGCGCATCGCGGTGCTCGGCCTGAATCCGCACGCGGGTGAAGCTGGCCTGCTCGGCGACGAAGAGTTGCGGGTGATCGGCCCGCTGCTGGATGCGCTGCGCGCCGAAGGCTTCCAGCTCGAGGGCCCGCTGCCGGCCGACACTGCCTTCCTGCCACACAAGCTCGCAGGCGCCGACGCGGTGCTGGCGATGTACCACGACCAGGGACTGCCTGTGCTCTAGCTCGCCGGCTTCGAGCAGGCGGTCAACATCACCCTCGGGCTGCCCTATCCACGCGTGGCGGTCGACCATGGCACGGCGCTTGAACTTGCCGGATCCGGCCGCGCGGACCCTTCCAGTTTATTTGCCGCCGTGGCGGTCTGCGCCGGCCTGGCGCAGTCTCGTTGCGCGCTGCGGCTTGCGGCGCGCGCGACCGCGTCGGCAGGCGCCGACGTGATGCGGGCGCCGCCATGAAGTCGCCGGCATGAGCCAATTCCGTGATCCACCCAAGAAGTCCCTGGGCCAGCACTTCCTGCACGACGCCGGCATCGTCGAGCGGATCGTGCAGGCGGTGCATCCTGTCCCCGGCGAAACTCTGGTCGAGATTGGTCCAGGCCAGGGCGCAATCACCTTTCCCCTGCTGCGCCGGCACGGTGCGATCACCGTCATCGAATTTGATCGCGACCTGATCACGCCGCTGTCAGAGGCCGCACACGGCCTCGGTGACCTGACCATCATCCACAAGGACGTACTGAAGGTGGATTTCGGCAAGCTTGCCGGCGAAGGCCGCGTGCGGGTGGTCGGCAACCTGCCCTACAACATCTCCACGCCGATCCTGTTCCATGTGCTCGAGCATGCCGAGGCAATCGTGGACATGCATTTCATGCTGCAGAAAGAAGTGGTCGAGCGCATGGCGGCGGGCCCGGGATCCAAGACCTACGGTCGCCTGAGCGTCATGCTGCAGGCGGTTTGCTCCGTCGAGCCGCTGTTTGAAGTACCGCCACAGTCGTTCCGGCCGCCGCCGAAGGTCGATTCAGCCGTGGTCCGGCTGGTGCCGCTGGATCCGGCCAGCACCGGCATCGGCGATGCGGCGATGTTCGAGCGCGTCGTGCGCGAGGCCTTCGGCCAACGGCGCAAGACCCTGCGCAATGCGCTGCTGACGGTCTGCGACAGCGATACGATCATTGCAGCCGGGCTGCGTCCCGACGCGCGCGCCGAGCAGATTCCCGTCCAGGGGTTCATCAAACTGTCCGGAATATTGTCAGAACGCTCGCAAGCCGCCGGTATTCCGTAAAATAGGGGCATGACGACCCTGCACGAGATCGAAGTCCGGGTCCAGACCCGTTTCCTCGCCGACCAGAGCACACCCGAGGACAGGCGGTTCGTCTTCGCGTACACCATCCGCATCCACAACGCGGGCAAGATGCCCGCGCGGCTGATCAGCCGGCATTGGCTGATTACCGACGACAACGGCAAGGTGCAGGAAGTGCGCGGTGAAGGCGTGGTTGGCGAGCAGCCCTGGCTGCGGCCGGGCGAGGATTTCGAATACACCTCCGGCGCCATCCTGGAAACAGCGATCGGCACCATGGAAGGCAGCTACCAGATGCTCGCCGACGACGGCACCGAGTTCGACGCACCGATCCAGCCGTTTACCCTGACCATTCCACGGACCCTGCACTGATGGCGACCTATGCCATTGGTGATCTCCAGGGTTGCCATGACGTCCTCCATGCGCTGCTCGAGAAAATCCGCTTCGATCCGGCCAAGGACACGCTGTGGTTTTGTGGCGACCTGGTCAATCGCGGCGGCCAGTCGCTGGAAACCCTGCGCCTGGTGCGTTCGCTGTCGGCGAACAGCGTGGTCGTGCTGGGCAATCACGATCTGTCATTGCTCGCGATCGCGCAGCGCCAGGAAGCCGACCAGGCCAAGGTCAATCCGGACCTGCGCCGGGTGTTGTTTGCGCCAGACCGCGACGAACTGATCAACTGGCTGCGCCAGCAGAAATTCCTGCACGTCGACCGCAAGCTCGGCTTCGCGATGGTGCATGCGGGCCTGGCGCCAAAATGGACTTTCAAGATTGCCGAAGCGCGCGCCCGTGAGGTGGAACAGCAATTGCGCAGCGATGGCTACCGCAAGCTGCTGCGCAACATGTATGGCGACAAGCCGGCATGGAATCCAAAGCTCACCGGGCCGGATCGGTTCCGCGCGATCGTGAATGTGTTCACCCGCATGCGCTACGTAACGCCGGGCGGGCGAATTGGCTTTGAAGACAAGGGCCGGCCCGGCACGCAGAAGCCGGGGCTGTATCCGTGGTTCGACGTGCCCGGGCATGCGCCGCGCGACTTGCCGATGGTGGTTGGGCACTGGTCGACGCTGGGCCTGTTCATGGGCCTTGGCATCTATGCAATCGATACCGGTGCCGTGTGGGGCGGCAAGCTGACTGCGCTGGAACTTGGCGCCGAATTGCGCTTGCACCAGGTGCCCGGACGCGTCGTGCCGGTCAACGAGTTGCGCCGCGCCGGCTAGGTTTGCGCATCCATGCGCCCGGCTGCTATTGGCTTCCTGCCTCGCGCAGCACTCGCGCATCCATGCTCTCGGCTGCTACCGGCATCCTGCCTCGCGCAGCACTCGCGCATCCATGCTCCCGGCTGCTATCGGCATCCTGCCTCGCGCAGCACTCGCGCATCCATGCGCTCGTAATCGACGTCTTCGAAGGAGAAGGCGTGGCGTGCGTCGGCGGGGTGCGTCATGCGTGCGACGACACTCCATTGCGTGGGATCGAACGCGGGGAAGAATGCGTCGGCATCGGTGACGACGGTATCCACATGGGTCAGGAACAGGTGCGTGGCGCGGGGCAACGCGAGCGCATAGACCTCGCCACCGCCGATCACCATCAGCGGTTTGAGGCCAGCGATTTCGACCGCCGCATCCAGCGTTGCCACGACGTCCATGCCCTCGACCGGCGCGCGGCCCTGCCGGGTGAGCACGAGGTTGCGGCGTCCAGGCAGCACGCGCCCGATTGCCTCGGCAGTCTTGCGCCCCATCAGCACCGGATGGCCGAGTGTCAGCGCCTTGAATCGCTTCAAGTCGTCCGGCAACCGCCACGGAAGTGCGTTGCCGCGGCCAATGGCCGAACGGCGGTCAAGCGCTGCGACCAGGGCTAGCATCCGATCCGCTCCTGGAAGATGCTTAGAATGCCGATTCCAGGCTCGCAGTCAGCGTGCCCTTGTTGGCGAGCGGCCAGGTGCCGCCGTAGGCGACGTCGGCGACGCACCAGATGCCGTCGTCGCGATGTACGACCAGGTCGTCGTGCCAGCGCGTCGCGCCGGGACCAACGCCATGCGCCAATGCCACGGTCACCCGGGCACCATCGCCGTCGGCCACCGCGTCCAGCGCCTGTGCATTGTCGCTGCCTTCGAACAGGCTGGAAAACAGATCACCTTCAACCAGCGGCGGCTTGTCACCGGGATGCGCGGCGATGAACGCCGCCTGCTTCGCGCGCGCCGCGCCCAGCGCCGAGGACAGCGACGGGCACAGGAAGGCGTCGTAGGCATTCATCGCGGCGGGGTCAGGCAAGCCACGGCCGGCAAACCGGGCATGCATTTCGTAGAAATCCGCGGCGAGCTTCTTTGCGTTTGCCAATTCGGCATTGGTCGGCGGCGTCGGCGCCGCGGTGGCCTCCGGAGCGGCAGTCGATCCGTTCACCGCACCTGACTGCGCTTGGGCGGCGGTTCGCTCGGCTTCGCGCGCGGCCAGCGCGGCGATCTCTGCGGCGGCTCCATTGCCCTCGCGACGATGGCGGAACCAGGCGCAGCCTGCGCTTTCGAAAACCAGCACCAGGACCAGTGCACGCAGCAACCAGCGGGAAGCAGGCTTCATCACATCGTCCCCATCATCAAACCGCAACCGCAGCGCGAATCGCCGGGTGCGAGGTGTAACCATCAATGCGGATGTGGCCGGCCTCGAAGGCAAACAGGTCGTCCACCGAAGGATCCAGCGCCAGCGTCGGCAAGGGCAGCGGCTCACGCGACAGTTGCTCGCGCGCCTGCTCCATATGGTTGCTGTAGACGTGCGCATCGCCAAAGCTGTGCACGAAGTCGCCCGGCTGCAGCCCGGTCACCTGCGCCACCATGTGGGTGAGCAGTGCATAGCTGGCGATGTTGAATGGCACGCCCAGGAAGATGTCGGCCGAGCGCTGGTACAACTGGCAGCTGAGCTTGCCGTCGGCCACGTAGAACTGGAACAGCGCGTGGCAGGGCATCAGCGCCATCTGCGGCAGGTCGGCGACGTTCCAGGCGCTGACAATCAATCGGCGCGAATCCGGGTTGCGGCGGATCTCGTCCACCAGCCAGCGCATCTGGTCGATCTCGCGCCCGTCCGGGCCACTCCAGCGCCGCCATTGCTTGCCATATACCGGCCCGAGGTCGCCATTGTCGTCGGCCCACTCATCCCAGATGCCGACGCGGTTCTCGCGCAGGTAGCCGATATTGGTATCACCCTTCAGGAACCAGAGCAGCTCGTGGATGATCGAGCGCAGGTGCAGCTTTTTCGTGGTGACCAATGGGAAGCCCTGGGCCAGGTCAAAGCGCAACTGCCTGCCGAATACCGAGCGCGTTCCCGTCCCGGTGCGGTCGGACTTGACCGCACCACTGTCCAGCGCGTCGCGCAACAGGTCAAGGTACTGGCGCATGGAAAGCCTGTTCTTGCCTCGCCAAGGCAACCGGTGCCGGTGGCATCGGTTGGCGACGCGACAGCCAGAGCAGGAACAGGCCCAATGCCACCAGCGGCAGTGAAAGCAACTGGCCCATGGTCAACCAGTTGAAGGCCAGGTAACCCAGCTGCTGGTCCGGTACGCGCACGAACTCCACCAGGAAACGGAATACACCATAGAGCAGCGCAAACAGTCCCGATACCGCATAGCGCCTGCGCGGCGTGCGCGAGAACAACAGCAGCACCGTCATCATCACCAAGCCTTCGAGCAACGCCTGGTATAGCTGGGAAGGATGCCGCGCGTAGGCATCGAGCGCACCGGACGCATGCAGCTGGCGCAGTTCTTCCATGCTGCGGCCACTGAATTGCTCCGGCAAGCTGCGCGGGAAGATCACACCCCAGCCGCCGCCGGTGAGCTTGCCCCACAATTCGCCGCCGATGTAGTTGCCAATCCGGCCGAAGCCCAGGCCCGCGGGCACCAATGGCGCCACGAAATCCATGGTGTCGAAGAAATGCAGCTTGCGCGACCGCGACCACCACAGCGCCGCCGCCATCACGCCCAGCAGGCCGCCGTGGAAGCTCATGCCGCCTTCGTTGATGCGCAGCGCGAACAACGGGTCACGCAGGAATTCGTCGAATGCGTAGAACAGCACGTAGCCCAGGCGCCCGCCGAGCACCACGCCGAGCATGCCGTAGAACAACAGGTCACCGAAGGCATTCTCATCGACGCCAGGCAGGCGGCCGGCGCGGATCCGGCGATGGCCGATCCACCAGGCGATGCCGAAACCGGCCAGGTACATGAGCCCATACCAGTGGATGCCATGCGGCCAGAACGGCAGCGGGATCGCGATCGGGTTGATGTCGTGCAGGATCGTCATGCCGCGGTCGGACTCGTGCGATGGGCCCAGTGCCCGATGCCGACATTATCGCCCATGCCCCGCCCGCATCGGCACATCCTCACAATACGACCGGTTCGTCGGGCAATTCACCGGGGTTGTCGCGCGCGGCGGGGAAATGCCGCACCAGCAAGGCGTTGATCCGCCCCAGGCAGTTGAGCACCGCCTGCTCCGGCGGCTGGCTGCGCATCTCCGCCGAGAAATCGTCACAGATGGCCTGCCACAGTGCCGGCTCGACGCGGGCGGCGATACCGCGGTCAGCCAGCAGTTCGACCTTGCGCTCGGCAAGCTGGATGTACAGGAGCACGCCGCTGTTGTCGCGGGTGTCCCAGACGCGAAGCAGTGAAAACACCTGGGTCGCGCGTTGCCGGGTGTCGAGCCCGGACATGACTGCGAGCGGCGAAAAGCGCGATTCGATCGCAACGCACAGCTCGCCTGCGTGATGCTGCTCCCCGTCTGCGACGGCATCGCGGATACGCCGCATCGTCGCAACCGGGAACGCGCGGGGCAGCGCAAACCAGGCCGAAAACAGGTTATCGAGGATGCGCGACATCACCATCCTCCCGAGGCGCCGCCGCCCCCGAAGGAGCCGCCGCCACCGGAAAACCCGCCACCGCCGCCGCCGAATCCGCCGCCCCCACCCCATCCGCCGGAGGGAAAGATGCCGTGGCTGCCGCTGCCCGAACCAAAGCGCCCGCCACCGGCCGCCGACACCAGGAAGGCAACGACAAACGCCACCAGGGCGCCCAGGCCCGCACTAAACAGCAGCCACGCCAGCCCGGCCGCGACTGCGCCCGCGCCGATCCGACGCAGTACCAGTGGCTTGAGCCGCGTGGCACCGGCAAAGCTGCCGATGAACAGGCCGACGATCACCGCAAACGTCAACGCTGATCCTTGCGGCGCCGATCGCGGCTCGGCCACCATCGGTGCCGGCAGCGCCTCGCCATCGACCAGCTTCACCAGCGTGGCGCTGGCGTCACGCAGGCCGCCAAAATAATCACCTTCGCGGAAACGCGGCGCCAGGAACTCGCGGATGACCCGGCTGGAAATGGCGTCGGTGACGACACCCTCCAGGCCATAGCCGACTTCGATGCGCGCCTTGTGATCATCCTTGGCTACCAGCAGCAGCAGACCGTCATCGATCTTGCGGCGCCCGAGTTTGTTCTTCTCGACCACGGCCAGCGAATAGGTCTCGATCGGCGAGTCGCCCGTGCTCGGCACCATCAGGATCACCACCTGGCTGCCCTTGCGTTGCTCGAGCGCGGTGAGCGAGGCCTCCAGTTCGGCCAGTTGCGCCGGTTGCAGGGTACCGGTGAGGTCGGTGACGTGGCGTGCCAGCATCGGCGGTGGCGGCGCGCCACCGGCCGACAGGGAAACCTGGGCGTGCGCGGGCATGGGCGCGGCCAGCGCGATCCAGCCGAGGGCGACAAGCCATGCGACGACAGCGAGTCGTGCAACCACGCCAGGCCGTTTGACGAGGCCAGGCCGTGCAACGACGACACGCCGTGCGACGACAGTTGGCGCGCACGCGACGCGCCAGCGAATCGGCTTGATCACGCCCGGCTCAACTGGACGCGGGCGGCGCGGGCGACGCAGGCACGGCAGGCGTCGCAGGCACGGCAGGCGGCGCAGGCACGGCAGGCGGCGCAGGTACGGCAGGCATTGCAGGCGGTGCAGGCGGTGCGAAATCCACCGTCGGCGGCTTGGAAATGCTGGCCTCGTTTTCGACGCTGAAGTTCGGCTTGACCGCATAGCCGAACATCTTCGCCGTCAGATTCACCGGGAACTGCCGCACCAGCCCGTTGTAGGACTGCACTGCGGCAATGTACCGGTTGCGCGCGACGGTGATGCGGTTTTCGGTGCCCTCGAGCTGCGACTGCAGTTCAAGGAAATTCTGGTTCGACTTCAGGTCCGGATAGGCCTCCGACACCACCAGCAGTCGCCCCAGCGAGCTGGAAAGCTGCGACTGCGCCTGCTGGAACTCGGCCAACTTCTGCGGATCGGCGGCCTGCTCGGCGCTGATCTGCAGGGTGCCGACGCGTGCGCGGGCGTTGGTGACTTCGGTCAGCACGCGTTCTTCCTGCGCGGCGTAGCCCTTCACCGTATTCACCAGGTTCGGCACCAGGTCGGCCCGACGCTGGTACTGGTTCAGGACCTCGGACCACTGCGCCTTGACGGCTTCGTCCTGGGTCTGGATGCGGTTATAGCCACAGCCGCCAAGCAGGGGCAGCAGCAGGGCGAGCAGAAGCCAGCGGACGGCGCGTTGCATGGGATTGCTCCGGGGGAAGGCAGGGCCTTCATTCAAGCATTCGCGGGCCGCCGCCGCAATCAGTCCCGTGACCTGGCGGCCTTTTGTTTCGCCAGGATGTTCAGCGACTCGACAGCTGCCGAGAAGGCCATTGCGAAATACAGCAACTTGCGCTCGATGTGGACCCCGAAGCCATCGGCAAGCAGCGCAACGCCGACCAGGATGATGAAGGCCAGCGCCAGCATCTTGATGGTCGGGTGGCGGTCGATGAAATCACCAATCATGTTGGAGGCAAAGATCATCACCGCCACTGCCACGATGATCGCCGCGACCATCACCCCGATGTGGTTGACCATGCCCACGGCGGTGATCACGGAGTCCAGCGAGAAGACGATGTCGATGATGGCGATCTGCGCGATCACATAGCCGAACACCGCCGACGGGCGGGTGTCGATGTCCTCATCCTCGCCGCGGCCTTCGACCGCGTCGTGGATCTCCATCGTGCCCTTGACCAGCAGGAACAGGCCGCCGCCGATCAGCACCAGGTCGCGGATCGAGAAATCCTGGCCCATCAACGAGAACAGGTTGGACTGCATGCGCGCCAGGAAAGCCAGCGACACCAGCAGCATGATCCGGGTGACACAGGCCAGCATCAGGCCGAAGCGCCTGGCCGCGGGCCGGCGCTCGGGCGGCAGCTTGCTCACCGCGATCGAAATGAACACCAGGTTGTCCACGCCCAGGACGATCTCGAGCGTGGACAGCGTAAACAGCGCCACCCATATTTCGCTATTGAATATCCAGTCCATCGACATTCAGGGCATCCATCGGGGCGCGAGCACGAAGCCCCAGCACAGCAGCACGTTGATGTCGGCAAGGAAAACCGCCGCTGAACCCATGTCCTTGGCGCGTCCGGCCAGCTCGTTGTGCTCGGGACCCCAGCGGTCGACCACGGCCTCGAGCGCGGAGTTGAGCACTTCCACCATCAGCACGATCACCATCGAACCGACCAGGATCGCCCGCTCGACGCCCGATTGCCCCAGCCACGCCGCCAGCGGCGCCAGCACCACGAACAGGTAGACCTCGAGCCGGAACGAACTCTCAACCGCCCAGGTCGCACGCAAACCCTGCATGGACCAAAGGAACGCCTGCCAGGCACGGAACGGCGATCGCGGCGCGTGGCTTCCCGAGCTGTCTGCCATCAGATGTGCGCGGGCTCGCCGATGTTGAGATCAACTTCGCCCGCGACGGGAACGGGCGGAACATAGCCCAGGTCCAGGTCGCGCGCCGCCTTCACGTCGTCGAGCCGGCGCACGGGCGTGGAATAGGGCGCGCCCTTCATCCACTCGGGCTCGGTGCGCGAGCGCTCCAGCAACTGGCCCATCACCTCGACAAACTCGTCCAGCACGTCCTTGCTTTCGGTTTCGGTGGGCTCGATCAGCAGGCACTCCGGAACCAGCAAGGGGAAATAATTGGTCGGCGCATGGATGCCGTATTCGAGCAACGACTTGGAGAAGTCCAGCGCAGTGATGCCGTTGTCTTTCTTCTGCCGCTGCACGGTGACGATGAATTCATGCGAGGCGCGGCGCTTCGGATAGGCCAGGTCGAAGCCCTTGTCGCGCAGGCGCGCGGCCAGGTAGTTGGCATTGAGGGTGGCGTATTCACCAACCCGGGTCATGCCGGTGCGACCGAGCAGGCGCGCGTACACATAGGCGCGGATCAGCACGCCGGCGTTGCCGCCGAACGCCGACAGCTGGCCGATGCTCTGCGGGCGGTGATCATGCGTGGCCTGCAGATAGCGGTCGCCCTCCTTCACCACCAGCGGCACCGGCAGGAACGGACGCAGGCGCTCGCTCACGCCCACCGCGCCGGCGCCCGGGCCACCACCACCATGCGGGGTGGAGAAGGTCTTGTGCAGGTTCATGTGGATCGCGTCGAAACCCATGTCGCCCGGGCGGACTTTGCCGAGGATCGCGTTGAGGTTGGCGCCGTCGTAGTACAGCAGGCCGCCGGCTTCATGCACGAGCCTGGAAATTTCGACGATACCGCGTTCGAACACGCCGATCGTGCTGGGATTGGTCAGCATGATGCCGGCCGTCTTCGGGCCGAGCACCAGCTTGAGTGCCTCCACGTCGATGTCGCCGTCCGAGTTGGTCGGGATTTCGCGCACTGTGCAGCCGCACATCACCGCGGTTGCCGGATTGGTGCCGTGCGCCGCATCCGGCACGATGATCTCGCTGCGCGCCGTGTCGCCGCGCGACTTGTGGTACGCCATGATCATCGCCACGCCGGCGAACTCGCCTTGGGCGCCGGCCATCGGCGACAGGGAAACGCCACCCTTCATGCCGGTGACATCGGCGAGGATTTCCTGCAGGTCGTGCATGCACGACAGGTAGCCCTGGCTGAGCGAGTCGGGCGCGTAGGGATGCCGGTTCAGGAAACCGTCCATCAGGGCGACTGCATGGCAGGCACGCGGGTTGTACTTCATCGTGCACGAGCCGAGCGGGTAGAAATTCGTGTCGATCGAAAAATTCTTCCGGCTCAACTGCGTGTAGTGGCGCACTGCCTGCAGCTCCGATACCTCCGGCAGGCCCACGGGCGTGTCGCGCAGAAAACGCCCGGGGATTGGCGGGGCGGCAACAAGGTTGGCTAGCTGGGCGGCCGCGGTGCGGCCGGGCTGGGACTGCTCGAAGATCAGCATGGGGGTCATGGCGGCCTGGGTGATGGCGCATTTTGACACAGGCCGGCGTGGCGGCGGAGTGACCTTGCGCAACCGCAGTCCGGGACCAGCCGATACTGCGTGGTGGCGATGCCGACGCGCGCCTCCCGGCAGGGCGTCCGGCCGCGATGCGAGGCGCGAATTCGCCGTGGGTCTTTTGCTGCAGGCACCGCCGAATCGACCCGCTGGACGAGGCTGGCGCCGTTCATTGCGCGCACCCATCGTTCCGGGGCCGGGCGCGGACATCGCCGACACCATGGCCGCCACCGACTTGGTGATGGCGCTGGGTGGCTGGCTGATCTATCGCCAGGCGTCTGCACCGGCGCTGGTGCGTCCGCCCGCCTGATCAGTCTGGCTGCGTGGTCACTCGGCGTCGGCAAAGATCGCCGTACCGCGCGAACCATCGGTGCGGACCCAGCCGCGATACATGCCGGGCGTGTTGAACGGCATTGCAATATTGCCGGCGTGATCGATGGCGATCGCGCCACCATCGCCACCCAGGCGCACGACTTCACCGTTGACGACATCCTCCGCGGCCTGCGCCAGCGAGTCGCCGCGGTAGGCCATGCGCGCGGCAATGTCGTGGGCGACCGCGGCGCGCAGGTAGAACTCACCCCAGCCGGTGCCAGAGACGCCGCAACGGGTGTCGGCCCAGGTGCCGGCGCCGATCACCGACGAATCGCCGATCCGGCCGAAGCGCTTGTTGGTCATGCCACCAGTGGACGTGCCCGCTGCCAGGTTGCCGTGTGCATCGAGTGCAACTGCGCCAACGGTGCCGAAGTAGGTGCCGTGCGCGGGCGCCCGGTCGGCGCGCTCGTAGGCCTGGGCCTCGTGCCATTGGGCGAGCCGCCGCTCGGTGCCGAACCATGCCGGCGCAACGCGTTCGATTTCGGGCCGGGTGTCGGCAAAGCGCTCGGCGCCTTCGGCGGCAAGCATCACGTGCGGCGAATGCTCCATTACCGCGCGTGCCAGTGCGATCGGATTGCGCACCGTCTTCACTCCCGCCACCGCGCCGGCACGACGGGTATGGCCTTCCATGATCGAGGCATCGAGTTCATGACCACCGGTGGCGTCGTACACCGCGCCCTTGCCGGCATTGAACCAGGGCGATTCTTCCAGCGCGATGATGGCCGCGGTCACGGCGTCGAGTGCGCTGCCGCCGGCCAACAGGACCGAGTTGCCTGCATCCAGCGCATGGTCAAGCACGATGCGGATGGCGGCCTGGTCATCCGGCGGCACGGCGTCGCGTGAGGCAACACCGGCGCCGCCATGGATCACGAGTGCAACGGGGTGGCGCGTGGTCTTGTCCATCCGCGCATTTTACCCGTAGGAGCGGCTTCAGCCGCGATTGCCTGTGGGAGCGGCTTCAGCCGCGATTCCCTGTGGGAGCGGCTTCAGCCGCGATTGCCAGTCGCGGCTGAAGCCGCT
>JBKJMY010000061.1:0-3191 GCA_046596115.1 Arenimonas sp. | reverse complement strand
CGCGATTACAATCCTCGCAAGTGTTTGTCGCGGCTGAAGCCGCTCCCACAGGTATTGATATGCCCTGGCTTGAACTGTCCCTGCGCTGCCGCGCGCCTGACGAGGCGCGGCTTGAGGCTGCGCTGGAAGATCTTGGCGCGCTGTCGGTGTCCCTGCTCGACGCCGCCGATGCCGACAACGAGCGCGCCATCCTCGAGCCCGGCGTCGGCGAACTGCCACTATGGCCGGAGCTGACGATGCTGGCCCTGTTTGATGAAGGCATGCACGAGGAACTCCTGCTGCACGCACTCGAAGCCTGGGATCCGCGCCTGGACCTGAGTACCGCCCAATTCCGCATCGTCGCCGACCAGGATTGGGAACGCGCCTGGATGGACCAATACGCGCCGATGCGCTTCGGCGCGCGCACCTGGATCGTGCCCTGGAACATGGAGGCGCCGCCGGAATCGATGGGCGGCGCAATCCTGCGACTGGATCCGGGGCTGGCGTTCGGATCGGGCACGCACCCGACCACCGCGCTGTGCCTGGCGTGGCTGGATGGACTGTCAGCCGATGGCGCGCTGGACGACGCGACCGTGCTCGACGTCGGCTGCGGCTCCGGCATCCTGGCGCTGGCCGCGCTCAAGCTCGGCGCGGCGCGCGCCGTGGCCGTGGACAATGACCCGCAGGCGCTGTCGGCGACGGCGGATAACGCCGAGCGCAATGGCCTGGCCGACCAGATCGCCGTGTACGCACCCGACGACGCGCCCGACGCCCGCTATCGGATCGTGGTGGCGAACATCCTGGCGGTGGCATTGGACGCGCTGGCCGAGCAACTCGCTGCACGCGTTGCGCCAGGCGGGCAGATCGCGCTCTCGGGCATCCTTGCCGGTCAGGAGCAGGCGCTGGTGGAACGCTACGGCCCGTGGTTCGAGCAATTGCAGGTTGTGCAAGACGACGACTGGATGCGCATCACCGGCACCCGGCGCCGGCATGCTCTTGATCGCGCGCCGTGAGCCCGTCGCCAGAATTTGCCGCGCCCAAGGCGGCCCCCGCCGAGCCGATGTGGCGCCGATATCGGGCGTGGGCACTCATTCCGCTGCTGGTGCTGCTGCTGGTGTTGCAGGTACTGGTTGCTGATCGCGCGCACCTGGCCATGGATGCACACTGGCGCCCGCGCATCGTCGCGCTGTGCGGCGTGCTCGGCTGCAGCGTGCCGGACTGGCATGACCCCGCCGCGTTCCACATCACCTCGCGCGAGATGCGGCCGCATCCGTCCGCGTCGGGCGCCCTGCTGCTGTCGGCAACTTTCCGCAACGACGCTGCCTTCGCGCAGCCCTGGCCCAAGCTGCAAGTCTCCCTGGCCAATCCGGAAGGCGAGTCGCTGGGCCTGCGGCAATTTGCGCCGAGCGAGTACCTGGGCGGTGATCCGGCCAGCAAGCACATTGCACCCGGCCAGTCGGCGGCGGTCAGCCTGGCGCTGATGGATCCGGGCAAGCGCGCGGTGAGCTTCGACCTCGGGTTCCAGTAGCTGACCGGTGCCAGGCAGTGCGCCCCAGCGCATGGCCGCGACGCCGTGCCGCCGGCCGGGCCATTGCTCGACAGGCGCAGTCGCCGATTGCAGTCCTGTGCAATGGGTCGCGAAATTTGCGGTCAGCACACTCGAATCTCGTTGGCGAATGCGAAGCGACGCGGGTAGACTGACCCTCCGCCGAAACAGGCGGCCCCGATGGCGATGGCGCAAGCCACGCGATCCGCCAAGGGGAAGGGGAAATTTCGGAGCCTTCGCATTGAACGCATCACTTGCACTGCGCGCTGAACCCGCGCCCATCACGCATCCGCAACCTGCGTTGCGCGACTACGTCGCCAAGGCCGTGCGCCGCTATCTGCTGGACCTCGGCGATTGTGATTCGCACGAGCTGTACGACATCGTGCTGCGCGAGATCGAAGTACCCATGCTCATCGAGGTGATGCGCCACTGCCAGGGCAACCAGAGCCGCGCCGCGGCCACGCTCGGGCTCAACCGCGCCACGCTGCGCAAGAAGCTCAAGGAATACGGCATCAACTGATGCCCCGCCCGCCGCGCGATGCGCGGCGTGTCGTAGCGCCGACCCGAGATGGGCGGCCTGCCCTGCCGGTATAATCGCCCACGGGAATCCCGGGGTACCTCATGTCGCCAGACCGTTTGCCCGTTCGCCGGGCCCTGCTCTCCGTTTCCGATAAATCCGGCCTGGAGCCACTCGCGCGTGCGCTGCATGGCCTCGGCGTTGAGCTGCTGTCCACCGGCGGTACCGCGCGCGCCCTGCGTGATGCGGGCATCCAGGTGCGCGACGTGTCCGAGATCACCCATTTCCCGGAAATCATGGATGGCCGGGTCAAGACCTTGCATCCGGCCGTGCATGGCGGCCTGCTCGGACGTGCCGGCATCGACGATGCGGTGATGACCGAGCACGGCATCGCGCCGATCGATCTATTGGTGGTGAATCTGTATCCGTTCGCGGCAACTGTCGCGAAGCCCGACTGCAGCTACGAGGATGCCGTCGAGAACATCGATATCGGCGGCCCGGCCATGCTGCGCGCCGCTGCAAAGAATCACCAGCGCGTCGCAGTTATCGTCGACCCTGCCGCCTACGATTCACTGCTAGTTGCGCTGCAAACCGGTGGCACCACCTTGGCCGAACGGCGCAAACTCGCCGCCGCCGCCTACGCGCATACCGCCCGCTACGACGGCCAGGTCAGCAGTTGGCTCTCGGTGCGCGCCGACGACCCAGCCACGCCCGCACCGTGGCCCGCGCAGCTCTCGCTCAATCCCTCGCTGGCGACCGCACTTCGCTACGGCGAGAACCCGCACCAGCGTGGCGCGTTGTATCTGGACGATCCTGCCGCGCGCGGCATCGTTGCCACCGCACGCTTCGTGCAGGGCAAGGAGCTGAGCTTCAACAACCTGGCCGATGCCGATGCCGCTCTGGAATGCGTGCGCGCCTTCAGCGAGCCAGCGTGCGTGATCGTCAAGCATGCCAACCCCTGCGGCGTGGCCGTGGCGGCGTCGATCGGTGAGGCCTACGACCGTGCCTACGCGGTGGACCCGACCTCGGCCTTCGGCGGCATCATCGCCTTCAACCGGACGCTGGACGCTGCCACTGCGTCGGAAATCCTCAAGCGCCAGTTTGTGGAAGTCGTGCTGGCGCCGTCGGTGGATGCGGCGGCGCTGCCTG
>JBKJMY010000344.1:0-7918 GCA_046596115.1 Arenimonas sp. | reverse complement strand
CCAGCGGCAACAAGATCGCCTACGACGCAGCACTGCTCGCCGGCATCAACCAGGCGGCGCCGGATCTCACCATCCGCCTCAACCTCGAGTTCGAGATCTACTGACTCCTGTAGGAGCGGCTTCAGCCGCGATTCCGATCGCGACCGAAGCCGCTCCCACGGCAGCTCCCACACCTGCCAGCAAAGAGAAAGCCCCGCGGGGGGCGCGGGGCTTTCGTGCAGCGCGGCTTTCGTGCAGCGCGGCTTTCAAACAGCGTGTTGCAGCTTCGCGGCGATCGGGTCAGTGCAGGTCGAAGTACAGCACCACCGGATCGTGGTCGGACACGCGCATCGGCACGCCGGCGTCACCGAGATAGTCCTCGCCGAAGTCAGCGTTGATCCGGGCAACTTCCACGTGCGCCTGCGGGCTCGACTGCAGGAGTGCGGAGTTGACCAGGATATGGTCCACGGCCTGGGCATTGCCGTCGCGCGTCACGGTGTAACGCTCGGCCTTGGGCAGGCGCGTGGTGAGGTTGGTCAGTGGCGTGGCAACCGGGCTGGCAAGGTAGCTCAGCACGTGGTTGCGGGCCGTCGGCCGTCCGGTGACCAGGCCGAGTACGTCGGCATGGCCATCGTTGAACTCATTGGCATTGAAGTCGCCCAGCACCACCAGCTTCTCGGCCGGATTGGCCGACTGGCGGGCCTGGATCCAACCGGCAAGGTAACCGGCCTGCGCGGCCTGCTTGGCGCGCAGGTAGTCGCCCTGCGTGGCCCAGCCCTTGCTGCCCGGGGCGGCGAGGTCGCCCTCGATCGCGGCCAGGTGGTTGGCGACTACCGACACAGTGTCGCTGGAGCCGTCGGCGCCATTGATCTTCGCCACCATCAGCAGGGCCGGGCGCTCGCTGAGCGCTTCGGTGCTGCCGTTGCGGTTACGGAAGGTCGCGCTGGCGCCCAACTGGGTGACCGAGAGCACTTCGACCCGCGCCACGCCTGGACGCACTTCGCTGGTACTGACCAGGAAGCCGACATTGCGGGTGCCGCTGCCAGGCAGCATGTAGCCTTTGTAGCCGGCGTTCGCGCCGCAGCTGCCCGGGAACAGCAAGTTGCCGTCGTTGGAGTTCAGCGCCGAGGCCAGGTCGGCCAAAGCAGCCTTGTTCTCCACGCCAGCCAGGCCGAGCACATCCGGAGTCTTGGCGTAGGCGCAGATTGCGTTGGCGGCCTTGGCCAGGCGGGTTGCGTAGGCGGAAGCCTGCATCACCGGCTCGCTGCCGTTGCGACGGTCATCGAGCAGGCGGCGCAGGTCGAAGCTGCCGATCGTCGCCTGGCCCGCAGCACGCGTGCTCACGGCCTTGGGTGTGGCACCCGAGGTCACGGAGATCGCGGCGGTCGGGTCGGGCTTGAGCTGATAGGCGCCGGCGCCGTAGCCGAGCACGCCCACCAGACCACGGACGCTGTCTCCGGTATCGGCCGACAGCGCCTTGGCGCCGACCTGGCCAAGCGAGTCGATCATCAGGCGCTCGGGGTTGGAATCGAACACGCTCGGGCTGGCATTGGTGCGCGACGCGCGGGCCAGCGCCGACAGGCCCGGCTCGCGGAACGGACGGGCGACACCTGCGGCAACGCCGTAGAAGCGGCCGTTGCTGCGCGCGCTGCCGCGGGTCTCGTCAATGCTGCCACCGACCGGGGCAACCACCGAAAGCTGCGTCATCGCAACGCGCATGCCCTCAAAGCGCTCCAGGGCAGTGACCGACTGGCCGGCGCCGAGGTTGCTGGCGTCCAGCGTGACCGGCGTCGGCAGGGCATTGCCGCTGCTGAGCACCTGGGCGGACGTTGCGGCGATGCTGGTGAGCGTCAGCTGGTCGGCATCGGTGCCTTCCGAGGATTCATCGACTCGGCCGCTGACCTTCACCAGGTCGCCGACCGAGACGCTGGACCCGCTGGCGACGAAGATACCGTCAGAGGTGTCGGCGCTGCCATCGGTGTTGCCGGCGGCGCTCTGCATGAAGAAACCGTTGCCGGTGACGGCGGTAACCACGCCACTTACCTGCGCGTCCTTGCCCAGCAGCGACGACATCTGGCCGCTACCCTGGACTGCGCCGATGGTCAGCGCAGCGACGTCGTCATTGACGATCGTGCCAACCGCCGACGCGGTGGTATTGCTCGCACCGGAGATGCCGGTCACCAGCACGTTGAAGGTTTCGTCGGCTTCGACGGTCGTGTCGCCATTGATGCGCACGTCGAAGTTGGCGTGGGTACGGCCGGCATCGATGACCAGCGTCGTCGCCCCGCGTGCAACGTAATCGACGCCCGCAGTGGCTGCGCTGGCGCCGCTGCCATTGCCGGTGGCGATGGTGAGGGTGACCGGGGTCGGCATCGGCAGCGACAGGCTGACCTGGAAGGTCGCCGTCGTCGCACCGCTGTTGCCCTCGGGCATGGAGACGTTTGCAACCGAAATGGTCGCGTTGTCGTCATTGATGATCGTGCCCAGGCCCTGCTCGTTGGCGATCACTGCACTGACCACGTTGCTCAGGTTGACCGTGAAGGTCTCGTTTGGCTCGACCAGGGTGTCCGGGATCAGGCTGACCGTGAAGTTGGCGCTGGTCTGGCCAGCCGGAATGCTCATGTTCGCCGTATTGGCGACATAGTCGGAGCCGGCGAATGCCGTGCCATCCGCGGTCGAGACGGTGAACGTGGTCGGCACGCTATTGGGTACTGAGAGGCTGACCGTAAAGCTGATCGACTTGTTGCCGCTGTTGCCTTCAACGTCCGACGCATCGTTCACCGAGATGCCCGGGTTATTTGACTGCGGGTTGTCGTCGTTGAGGATCGTGCCGAGGCCGGCCGACTTCGAGATCGTGGCGTTGACCGGGCTCGAAAGGTTCAGGGTGAAGGTTTCGTCGGGCTCGACCGCGGTGTCGCCATTGATCGTGACGCTGAAGCTCTTGCTGGTCGTGCCGGGTGCCATGGACTGGCCAGACAGGGGCAGGGCGACATAGTCGCTGCCCGCCGCCGCCGTGCCGTTGGCCGTAGCGACGTTGAAGCTGACCGTGTTGGAGGACGGTGCCGACAGGCTCACGGTGAAGGTGGCCAGGCTGGTGCCGCTGTTTCCCTCGGTGACGGTCACGTCGTTGATCGACAAGGTCGGCACCGGCGCGACGTCATCGTTGAGGATCGTGCCGATGCCCTGTGCCTTGGAGATTGTCGCGTTGACCGGATTGGACAGGTTGACCGAGAAGGTCTCGTCCGGCTCGACCGTCGTGTCACCGTTGATGGTGATGTTGAAGGACTTGCTGGCCTGGCCGGCGGGGATCGACTGGCCGGTAAGTGCGATCGCAACGAAGTCGCTGCCCGCGGCTGCCGTGCCATTCGCGGTGGCGATGTCGAAGCTCACTGCGCTGGCCGACAGCGACGACAGGCTGACCGTGAAGGTGGCCAGGCTGGTGCCGCTGTTGCCCTCGGTGACCGTCACGTCGTTGATCGACAGCGTCGGGAGCACCGCGGAATCGTCATTGACGATGGTGCCGATGGCTTGGCCCCGGGCTACCGTTGCATTCGCCACACTGGAGACGTTGAAGAAGTAGCTCTCGTCGGCCTCGACCGTCGTGTCGCCGTTGATGGTAACGGCGAAGGTCTTGCTGGTCTGGCCGGCCGCAATGCTCTGGCCGCTGAGCGACAGGGCGACATAGTCACTGCCCGCGGCAGCGGTGTTGTTGGAGGTGAACACATTGAAGGTGACGTCCACCGAGGTCGCCTGCGACAACGTGACCGTGAAAGTCGCCAGGCTGCTGCCGCTGTTGCCCTCGATGATGCTGACATCGGCCACCGACAGCGACGGCACCACGGCGGAATCATCATTCAGGATGGTGCCAATGCCTTGGCCCTTGGCGATCACGGCACCACCGGTCGCGCTGGACAGGTTGATGGTGAAAGTCTCGTTCGGCTCGACAATGGTGTCGCCGTTGATGGTGACGGTGAAAGTCTTGCTGGTCTGGCCGGCCGCAATGGTCTGGCCGGTAAGCGCCAAGGCGACATAGTCGCTGCCAGCGGTAGCGGTGCCGTCAGCGGTGGCGATGTTGAAACCGACCGCGACCGAGGACGGCTGCGAGAGGCTGACGGTGAAGGTTGCCAGGCTGGTGCCACTGTTGCCCTCGACCACGCTGACGTCATCGATGCTGAGGGCCGGCGCAGTGATCACGTCATCATTGACGATGGTCGCCACGCCCTGGGCGTCGGCGATGGTGGCGCCGACCGCCTTGCTGATGTTGCCGTAGAACACTTCGTCCGGCTCACCGACGGTGTCGCCATTCACCAGCACGGTGATGGTCTTGCTCAGGCTGCCCGCGGGAATGCTGACGCCGGTGAGCGAGGAGGCGATGTAGTCACTGCCCGCGGTGGCGGTGCCATCCGCGGTGGCGAAGTTGAAGCTGACGGCCTGGGAAGCGGCCTTGCTGAGGCTGACCGTGAACGTCGTATCGGTCGTGCCGCTGTTGCCTTCGGTAACGCGGACATCGGAGATGGACAGCGTGATGTCGCTGGACGTGGAGATGCGTGCGACAAATGCGTCACTCGAGCCGCCATTGGTGGCCTGGCGCGCGCTGGCGGTCGGGAAGTTGGTCGAACTGGTCTGGCCGGTGATGAAAGCATCGCCTGCAGCATTGACCGCGATGTCGTTGCCCGTGTCCTCGCCACTGCCGCCGAGGTAGGTGGAATAAAGCAGCGCAGTGCCGCCGGCGCTGATCTTGCTGACGAACACATCAGCCAGGCCAGACGTGCTGGCGTTGGACGCCTGGATCGGCGAGACGGTCGGGAAGTCAGTCGAAGTCGTCTGGCCCACCACGTAGGCATTGCCGTTGCCGTCGATGGCCACGCCGATGCCGGTTTCGTTCGAGCTGCCGCCCAGGAAGGTGGAGTACACCTGCGCGTTGCCGGCCGGTGTGTACTGGCACACGAAGGCATCGGGGGTGGCGCTCGACACGCCGCCGTTGTAGGCCTGCAGGGAATTGACCGTCGGAAAGTTCGCCGATCCGGTGACACCGGTGACGAAGGCGCTGCCGTTTGCATCCACGGCCACGCCGTACGCCGCATCCTGGCCGAAGCCGCCGACATAGGTGCTGTAAACCAAGGTGTTGCCGGCCGGCGAAAGCTTGGCCAGGAAGCCGTCGTTGTTGCCGCCGTACAGCGACTGGCGCGGGTTCACCAGCGGGAAGTTGCTCGAGGCCGTGATGCCGGCGACGTACGCGGCGCCAGTGGAATCCACCGCGATCGAGTAGCCCTCGTCGAACTGACTGCCACCCAGATAGGTGCTGTACACCAACGTGTTGCCTGCCGGGCTGAACTTGGTGACGAAGACATCGTCATACGCGCCGCCGCCGGTGCTCTGGTAGGCATTGACGACCGGGAAGTTCGTGGACACGGCCAAGCCGGTGACATACGCGGAATTGTTGGCGTCAACCGCGACGCCATGGCCATATTCACCGGTCAGCGACGTGCCGCCCGGGTTGGTATTGCCGCCCAGGTAGGTGCTGAAGACCAAGCCATTGCCGCTCGCATTCAACTTGACCAGGAACGCGTCCTGGGTGCCGCCGAGGCTCGACTGGAAAGCATTGACCAGCGGGAAGTCGATCGAAGTGGTGCGGCCGGTGACGTAGGCATTGCCGACGCTGTCCACCGCGATGCCCGCACCTTCATCGGTACCGATGCCACCCAGGTAGGTGCTGTAGACCAGGGCGCCGGTCGGGCTGAACTTCGAGACAAAGATGTCGCTGGCACCGTTGTTCTTGGCCTGGTACGCGCCCAGCACCGGGAAGCCAATTGCGGAATTCACGCGGCCGGTGACATAGGCATTGGACGATGCGTCCACCGTTACGTCATTGCCCTGGTCGCCCAGTGTGCCGCCGTGGTAGGTGCTGTAGACCAGCACCGGATCGATCACCAGCGGTTGGGTGGCGTCATGCGCGCCGATCTTGAAGCCAACCTTGCGGGCACCCAGGACAGCGTACTGCGCGGCGACCACGCGGCGTTCGCCGTTGACCTGCTGATAGGCGATCGGTGCGTGCTGCACGACGTCGCCCGCTGTGGTGCGCAACACCAGGTTGCCCTGCGTGTCCACGTGCATCTTCTGGACGCCGCCGAAGTTCAGCGCGATCCGCGAGGCATCGCTGCCGGGCGAAACAACGAAGTCATACTCGAGCTGGCCGTCGGTGCCGTAATAGACCAGGTCAACGCCCGGATAGAGGTCGTCGTAACGCACCTTGGCGTAGCGCGTGACATCGCGCAGCGCGGTGCTGCCGATGAAATAGTTGCTGTGGCCAGCCTCCGGGGCGATGCCGGTGAGGCGTGTTGCGGTGTTGGCGCCGTCGAAGCCGATGCGGATCACGGCAGGCGCGGCATCGTTGGCGCGCGGCAGGCTCAACACGGCCTCGGCCTGGGTCAGGAACAGGCTGTAGCCCGGGGCGCGCGAGAAGTAACGCACGGCCGCATCGGTCTGGCCCTTGTTGGCTTCGAATGCGATCGGCAGCTCGGCATAGCGCGCACGCGCAGTGGCGCGGGTACCCGCGTCTGCCCTGGTGGCAGCGGCAGCATGTAATTGCGTTGGCACTGGAATCGAGGCGGCCAGCGCCGGCGTCGCAATGGCCACGACGGAGAAGGCCAGGGCCGCGCCGCGGACGACGTTCTGGTAGCGATGGGGGAGGCGCGAGTAGTTCAACTTGATCCCTGGGGCCGGTTTTGCGGGGGGTGCGAAACCTTTCATCAGCTTCCGGAATACGGATGGCACTAATAGGAGTCAATACGTGTCTGCCGCAAACCCGAAGCGGATCAGCGATGTGTGCGCGCCATCATCATTGCGGGCCAGAATTGCGTGATGGGCATCAAGTAACGGACCCGGTCTCGCGAACGCGAAACTGAGGATAAAGTCCGGAGTGCGCAGCTTTTTCCCCCTTTCGCAGGGGTCCGCGGGACGCCTGAAGTCTTGACGGATCAGTCGCCTACATGCGGAAGACGCCGAACTTGCCGGGCTCGATGGGCGCATTCATCGCTGCCGACAAGGCCATGCCCAGCACGCGTCGGGTGTCCACCGGGTCAACGATGCCGTCGTCCCAAAGTCTCGCGCTTGCGTAGTACGGATGTCCCTGTTGCTCGTACTGATCGCGGATCGGTGACTTGTACGCCTCTTCTTCGTCGGCAGACCACGACTTGCCTTCTGCTTCCATGCCATCGCGCTTGACCGTCGCCAGCACGGATGCGGCCTGCTCGCCGCCCATCACCGAGATGCGGGCATTGGGCCAGGTGCACAGGAAGCGCCCGCCATAGGCGCTCACGCACATGGCGTAGTTGCCGGCGCCGAAGCTGCCACCGATGACGACGGTGAATTTCGGCACGTGCGAGCAGGCGACGGCGGTGACCATCTTCGCGCCGTCCTTGGCGATGCCGGCGTTTTCGTACTTCTTGCCAACCATGAAGCCGGTGATGTTCTGCAGGAACACCAGCGGGATGTTGCGCTGGTTGCACAACTCGATGAAGTGCGCACCCTTGAGTGCGCTTTCCGCAAACAGGATGCCGTTGTTGGCAATGATTCCCACCGGATAGCCATGGATGTGCGCGAAGCCGGTCACCAGCGTCTTGCCGTAGCGGGCCTTGAACTCCTGCAACTCGGAACCGTCCACCAGTCGGGCGATCACCTCGCGGATGTCGAATGGACGACGCGCATCCTTCGGCACGATGCCGTACAGGTCTTCGGCCGGGTAGAGCGGTTCGCTAGGCGCCTGCACGGCGACCGGCAATTTCTTGCTCCGATTGAGGTGGGCGATGACATCACGCGCGATGGCAAGCGCGTGGCCATCGTTCTCGGCCAAGTGGTCTGCGACGCCGGAGACAGCGGTATGGACATCGGCGCCGCCAAGTGATTCGGCATCCACCACTTCACCAGTGGCTGCCTTCAC
>JBKJMY010000291.1:0-3875 GCA_046596115.1 Arenimonas sp. | reverse complement strand
GTCGGCTTCGTTAGCCTGGGCTGCCCCAAGGCCCTGGTGGATTCCGAGCGCATCCTCACCCAGCTGCGCGGGGAAGGCTACGACCTGGTCCAGGCTTACGACGATGCCGATGTGGTGGTGGTCAACACCTGCGGCTTCATCGACAGCGCGGTGGCCGAATCGCTGGACGCAATCGGCGAAGCGATGGCGCAGAACGGCAAGGTGATCGTCACCGGTTGCCTGGGCAAGCGTGCCGAGCTCATTCGCGAGGCGCACCCGGGCGTGCTTTCGATCAGCGGACCGCAGGACTACGGGTCGGTGATGAACGCCGTTCACGCGGCATTGCCGCCGCGCCGCGATCCATTCCTGGACCTGCTTCCGGACACTGGCGTCAAGCTCACGCCCAAGCACTACGCCTACCTGAAGATTTCCGAGGGCTGCAATCATCGTTGCAGCTTCTGCATCATTCCGTCCATGCGCGGCGACCTGGTGTCGCGTCCGGTGGATGAAGTGCTCATCGAGGCAGAAAAATTGGTCCGCGGCGGCGTGCGCGAGCTGCTGGTGGTGTCGCAGGACACCAGCGCCTACGGCGTGGATACGCGCTACGCCGAGCGCGAATGGCGTGGCAAAACCTATGCAACGCGGATGAAGTCCTTGTGCGAGGGCCTGTCGGAACTTGGCGCATGGACCCGCCTGCATTACGTGTATCCCTATCCGCACGTCGACGACATCATTCCCCTGATGGCCGAGGGCAAGCTGCTGCCCTACCTGGACATTCCCTTCCAGCATGCCAGTCCGCGCATCCTCAAGTTGATGAAGCGCCCGGGGGCGGTGGACAGGACCCTGGAGCGGATCCAGCGCTGGCGCGCAATGTGTCCGGAGATCACAGTGCGCAGCACCTTCATCGTCGGTTTTCCCGGCGAAACCGATGACGAGTTCGAGATGCTGCTCGATTTCCTGGACGAAGCCGAGCTCGACCGGGTGGGCGCCTTTGCCTATTCGCCGGTGGATGGCGCCGCTGCGAACGGCTTGCCCGATCCGGTGCCCGAGCCGGTCAAGCGCGAGCGGCTCGAGCGCTTCATGGCGCTGCAGGCCGAGATCAGCGCCGAAAAGCTGCAGCGAAAGGTCGGCAGCGTGCAGCGCGTGCTGGTGGACCTGCTGGATGGCGATCTCGCGATCGGCCGATCCATGGCCGATGCGCCTGAGATTGACGGCTTGGTGCAGATCCAGGACGGCCAGGCGATGGGGCTGAAGCCGGGACAGTTTGTCGACGTGCGGATCATGGGCGCAGATGACCATGATCTGTTCGGCCTGGCGGGCAGCGACGATGACACCGATGGCGAGTCGGGCGTCGTCGCGGCGCAGGCGCGCGGCCTGGGGCTGAAGGCGCCCTGATGGCGGTGGCCAAGCGCGCGGATCGCGCTGGGGCCAACACCAAGTCGCTGCGCGAGCGGGTTGGCGCGCTGCGCAACCTGCCGCCCTTCCTGCGCCAGGTCTGGCAGACCAGCCGGGCGATGACGCTGGCCAGCCTGGGTCTGCGCTCGATTCGCGCGCTGCTGCCGATCGCGACGCTCTACGTCGGCAAGCTGATCATCGACGAAGCAGTGCGCCTGGTCGGGCAGGGCGCGCCGGGCGACGGATTGGCCGCTTGGTACGACGCGGGGCTGCTCGACCACCTTCTTGTGCTGTTGGCGCTGGAGTTCGGCCTTGCCGTGCTGTCCGATGTGCTCGGTCGGATCGTCTCGCTGATCGATGCGCTGCTGTCGGAGCTGCTGACAAATTCCACCAGCGTGCAGCTGATGGAACATGCCGCGACCCTGGACCTGGAGGACTTCGAGGACAGCGAGTTGCAGGATCGCCTTGATCGCGCGCGGCGCCAGACGATGGGACGCATGACCCTGATGACCCAGTTGTTCGGCCAGGCACAGGACCTGGTGACGGTGATCAGCTTCGCGGCCGGCCTGCTGGTGTACGCGCCATGGCTGATGGTGCTGCTCGCCGTGGCGCTGGTGCCGGCCTTCCTTGGCGAGGCGCACTTCAACGCGCTCAACTACACGCTCAACTTTGCCTGGACGCCGGAGCGGCGCGAGCTGGAATACATCCGCCAGACCGGTGCCAGTGTCGAGACCGCCAAGGAAGTGAAGATTTTCGGCCTGCACGGCTTCCTGATTGCGCGCTATCGCCGGCTGGCCGCAGGCCTGTATGCCGCCAATCGCAAGTTGGCCATCGGCCGGGCCAGCTGGGGCAGCGTGCTGACCATGTTCGGTACGCTGGGCTATTACGTCGCCTATGCATACATCGCCTGGCGCACCGTGCGCGGCGAATTCAGCATCGGCGACCTGACCTTCCTCGCCGGTTCGTTCCGGCGCCTGCGGCAACTGCTTGAAGGCCTGCTGACCGGCGTGTCAAACGTGGCCGGGCAGGCGCTGTACCTGGATGACTTGTATTCCTTCTTCGAGATCGAACCCAGGATCACCTCACCCGAGCAACCACAGCCGTTTCCGGCACCGATCGTGCAGGGATTCGTGTTCGAGAACGTGGGCTTGCGCTATCCGGGCGCCGAGCGATGGGCGGTGCGTAATCTGGACTTCAGCCTGCGTGCTGGTGAAGTGCTCGCGCTTGTTGGCGAAAACGGTGCGGGCAAGACCACCTTGGTGAAGTTGCTGGCGCGGCTGTACGACCCGGACGAAGGGCGCATCCTGCTGGATGGCGTCGATCTCAAGCTGTATGACCTCGATGTGCTCCGCAGCAACATTGGCGTGATCTTCCAGGATTTCGTCCGCTACCACCTCAGTGCCGCGGACAACATCGCCGTCGGCCGGATCGATGCGCGCGAGGACCGCGCGCGCATCGTCCAGGCAGCACGTCGCAGCCTGGCAGACGAGGTCATTGCAAAATTGCCTGGCGGCTACGACCAGGTGATCGGAAAGCGCTTCAAGGACGGCGTCGACCTGTCAGGTGGCGAATGGCAGAAGATCGCGATTGCCCGCGCCTACATGCGCGACGCGCAGTTGTTGATCCTCGACGAGCCGACCGCGGCGCTGGATGCGCGCTCCGAATTCGAGGTGTTCCAGCGATTCAAGGACCTGAGCGAAGGCAAGACCGCCGTGCTGATATCGCACCGGTTCTCCAGCGTGCGCATGGCCGACCGCATCCTGGTCATGCACGAAGGCCGCGTCGAGGCTGTCGGTAGCCACGCCGAACTGCTCGCGCAACGCGGGCGCTATGCCGAACTGTTCGAGTTGCAGGCGGCCGGCTACCGCTGAGCCGTCCGATCGCTGGCCATCGCTTGCTGCCCGGCAGCGCCCGCGCCGTCGCGTCGATCAGCGCGTTGAGCCGATGGAATGCGGCCTCGTACTCGCCGGGTTCGAACAGGAAGGCTGCGCTGTGGATGGTCATGGATTGCCTGCCTGCACATAGTCGATGCCAAGGACGATGAAGCGCGCCGGCCCGGTTGGCAGCGGCGCCTCGATTACATCGTCCACGCGTTTTTTCAACGCCGCCCGCGCCAGCGGCGAATCGATGCTGATCTGGCCAATCGATCCATCGATCTCGTCGGGGCCGACGATGCGGTAGCGCACGACGTCGCCGGTATCTTCGCGCTCGAGCTCGATCCAGGCGCCAAAATAAATCGCGCAAGGGTCACTCGGCGCCTGGTCCACGACTTTCAGTTTTTCCAGCCGCTTGCTCAGGTAGCGCACGCGCCGGTCGATTTCACCCAGCTGCTTCTTGCGGTACTGGTATTCGGCATTCTCCGAGCGATCGCCCTCGGCAGCTGCCTCGCTCAGCGCGCGCACTACCTCTGGGCGTCGCACGCGCCGATCGATTTCACCCAGCTGCTTCTTGCGGTACTGGTATTCGGCATTCTCCGAGCGATCGCCCTCGGCAGCTGCCTC
>JBKJMY010000154.1:0-3585 GCA_046596115.1 Arenimonas sp. | reverse complement strand
CCCGCGCACCGCGCGCTGGCGCGCGAAGCCGTTCGCGAATCGCTGGTGCTGCTCAAGAATGACGGGCAGTTGCTGCCGCTGGATCCGCATGCACGCGTGCTGGTGGCCGGTGATGGCGCCGATGATGTCGGCAAGCAGGCCGGTGGCTGGACCCTGAGCTGGCAGGGCACGGGCAACAAGCCGAACGACTTTCCAGGCGCGACATCCATCTGGGCGGGTATTCGCGCCGCCACGAAAGCGGCGGGCGGCAAGGCCGAGTTGGCCGTGGATGGGGCCTGGCACACCAAGCCCGACGTGGCGATTGTGGTGTTCGGCGAAAATCCGTATGCAGAATTCATCGGCGACATTCCCAACCTGGCCTTCCAGCCAGGCAAGGAACATGACCTCGCCCTGCTGCGCAAACTCAAGGCCCAGGGCATTGCGGTGGTGGCGGTATTTCTTTCCGGACGACCGCTGTGGGTGAACCGCGAGATCAACGCCTCCGATGCCTTCGTCGCCGCCTGGCTGCCAGGTTCGGAAGGCGCTGGCGTGGCCGATGTGTTGTTCAAGACGGCGCACGGCAAGATCGGCAACGACTTCCACGGCCGCCTGTCTTTTTCCTGGCCAGCGACCGCGAACCAGGGTCCGCTCAATGTCGGACAGGCTGACTACCATCCGCAGTTCGCCTTCGGCTATGGCCTGAGCTACGCCGCGCCTGCCTCGGTCGGAGTGCTGCCGGAAATCTCCGGCCTGCGCCACGACGGCGGCACGCCGGGCCTGTATTTCGGCGGCGGCGCGCTCGCACCGGGCGCCATCTGGATGCTCGCGGACGGCGACGGTGCCGGCCATGAGGTCGGCACGCTGCCCAGTGGCGCACTGGTGAACGGCGTCAGCGTCAGCGCCACCGACCACCTCGCCCAGGAAGACGCGCGCCGCCTGCAATGGCGCGGCGGCCAGCCCGCCCGGGCCTGGCTGCAGTTGGACGCGCCCCAGGACCTGAGCCGCGAAAGCAGTGCCGGCGCCTCGCTGGTGGTCACACTCAAGCTGGATTCTGCTGCCGAGGGCAGCAGCGTCGAGCTCAGCCTGGGCTGCGGGCCGGCGTGTGCCGGCCGGGTGGCCCTGGACAAGACGCTGCGCGACCTGCCCCACGGCAAGTGGGTGCGGGTCGGCGTGCCCCTGGGCTGCTTTGCAACGGCGGGCGCCGACCTGACCCGGATCGACCGTGTCTTCGAGCTCGTCACAACGACAGCGCTGGACTTTTCGGTGTCCCGCGTGGCCCTGGAAAGCACGTCCGATTTCAAGGTGGACTGCGGGAAGCCTTGAGATTCACTGCGGTAAGTCCTGAAATTCGCTGCAATGCAGCATTTTTTCACCCTTTGGGTCATGTAAATTTTTTGTTTCGCCGTGTTGACAACGCTGTCATTTAGGCGTCGAATGGCCCGCGACCATGACGCTGGGCAAGGGCGTCCGCCGGCACACACATCAGCAGTACATGCATTTCCTGGGAGGGAGAGTCCATGACACAAGCGCATCGAATTCCGAAGCAACGCATCCTGACGGCGGCCTTGTTGCTTGCCTTGGCACATCCGGCCTGGGCACAAGACGCAAGCGGCACCGCCGACGCGACCGCCGCCAGCACCAAGACAGACGCCCAGAAGAAAGCCGACGCCGATGCCGCGGCCGCTGCCAAGGCCAAGGCCAAGTCAGCGGAACTGGGGACAGTGGTGGTCAAGGGCCTGCGCCACTCGATCGAGACTTCGATCGCGACCAAGCGCAGTTCCAACTCCATCGTCGAGGCAATCTCGGCCGAGGACATTGGCAAGCTGCCCGATTCCAGCGTCGCTGAATCGCTGGCCCGCCTGCCCGGCCTGACCGGCCAGCGCGGCGCCGATGGCCGCGTCAACGTCATCTCCATCCGCGGCCTGTCGCCGGCCTTCTCCGGCGCCCTGCTCAACGGCCGCGAGATCGTCAGCTCCAATGATGGCCGCGCAGTCGAGTACGACCAGTTCCCCTCCGAACTGATCGGCTCGGCAACGGTGTACAAGACCCCCAATGCCGCGCTGATTGGCCAGGGCCTGTCGGGCACGGTCGATTTGATGGCGCGCCGCCCGCTCAGTTCGGATGGCCGCCAGGTCGCGTTGAACCTGCGCGTGGAAAACAACTCCCTCGGCACCCAGGTGCCGGGCGTAGCCAGCCCGCTGGGCAAGCGCTTCAGCGCTTCCTACATCAACCAGAACGCTGACAAGACCTTCGGCTGGGCGATCGGTTATGCCCACCTGGATTCGACCACCCAGCTGCGCATTTCCGAGTTGGACCAATACGGCGACTACACGCCCTATGGTCTGCCGATCGCCGGCACGGTGCCTTCGCTGGTGCAGGCGCCATCGGTGAGCTGGGGCCCGGTCAGCCAGGCCTTGCTGCCGATGTTCTGGACCGGGTCGCAGTCCACCAAGTCCAACAAGCGCGATGGCCTGATGGCGGTGTTCGAATACCAGCCGGATCCGGATTTCCACAGCGAGCTGGACCTGTATTACTCCAAGTTCGACACCCATGAGGTCGGCGGCAAGTTGACCGAGAACATGTTCGCCAGCTGGGGTCAGTTCTACGGCCTGGGCGTGCTCAACACCCTGTCCGACATTGGCACCACGCAGGTCGGCGACAACACCTACGCCACCAGCGGCCGGGCCAGCGCCCTGCCGACCACCACCACCAACTTCGACACCCGGCGCAAGGACACCATCTGGGCAGTGGGCTGGAACACCTCGTTCAAGCTGGGCGATGAATGGACGGCGGTCACCGACCTCAGCTGGTCCAAGGACGTGCGTGACGAGACCTACCAGGAGGTGTATGCGGGCCCCTGGAACAACACCACCAACAATTGGGCCTATGGCGCCTTCAACTGGAATATCCCGGTGGATGGCAGCGGCCAGTCGGTCACGCCGGTGGATCCCAACTTCCTGTCCGACCCGAACCGCATCCGCTTCGGTGACGTGATCGGTTTCGACTACGTGCCCGGCGAGCCGCGCTGGACTGGCGTCATCCGCGACCCGCATGTGGAGGACCAGATCAAGACCGTGCGTCTGTCGGCCAGCCGCGGCTTCGACGGCTTCATCAGCAAGTTCTCCACCGGCATCAACTACACGCAGCGCGACAAGAGCGTGGAGAAGAACGAGAACCGCCTGCTGATCCCGCTCGACGCACAGGGCAATCTGGTGCGTGACATCCCGGCGGGTGCCGTGCTTTCACCCTTGGACATGTCGTGGATGGGCGTCCCGTCATTCATTCGACTGAACGTGCCTTTCCTGATCAACTCCGGCTACCTGGTCACCAAGCCGGCGGTGCTGGGCTTGAAAGCCAACGACAGCTTCGTGCATGAGAAGGTGTTGACCGCGTACGGCATGATCGATATCGACACGATGTTGGGCCAGGTCCCGCTACGCGGCAACTTCGGCGTGCAGGCCATCCACACCAGGCAGGCGGCCGAGGGTTGGGAGTATCGCGGTAACGAGGACAACGTGGATTTCGACCTGCTGATCCGCAAGCGAGGCGGGACCAGCTATACCGACGTTCTTCCCAGCCTGAACCTGGTCGCCGAGATCCAGCCAG
>JBKJMY010000127.1:0-10940 GCA_046596115.1 Arenimonas sp. | reverse complement strand
AGCAGCAGCAGCGGGCACAAGTACTCGGCGGCGACCACCAGGCTGGTACGCGCCACACTGCCCCAGCCATTCGCGACCAGGCCGGGAAACTGCGTCATCACCGCAGTATCCAGGTAGCGCGGGGTGAAGCCGAGCTGCCAGGCCTTGTAGGCGCCGACGCACATCGCCAGCAGCATCAATGGTCCGATCAGTCGCGAGGCTCGATCAAGCTGGGCGCGCAAGGCATCGTGCCAGTGGCGCTTCTGCGCAACGACTCCGACCATGGCCCAACACAGGCCGGCCAGCAGCCCGCCTATGGCCAGCAGGATCGGCCAGTGCGGCCCCAACAATGGCGCAAAACTCAACGCGTACACATCCCTCGCGTAGGGCCCGGACCACAGCAGGCCGTAGATCACTGACGCAGCAAACACGGCAACGATCCCGAGCGACCAGGCCAGCACACCGCGCGCGCGCTGGCGATCCGGATCGCCCAACTGCAGCGCCAGTGCCAGCGCCAGCACGAAGGGCAGGTACATGAAGCCGGAAATCCGGGACAGGAACAGGCAGGCAAACGCCATGCACGACGCGACGATCCAGCGCGTATTGCGTTGCCCCGTGGGCGCCAGTGCGTAACTCGCCAGCCAGGAAAATCCGGCCAGCGAAAACGCCAGCGCCGGGATTTCGGACAGCGGGAACTTCGAAAAGAATGCGTGCAGGGGGTTGGCCGCAAGCAGCGCGCCGGCGACCATTCCGGCAGCCGCATTGCCGGTCAGTTGCACCGCCAACCGCTGGAAGAACAGCACCGAAACCAGCGATAGCAGGCACAGCCCCCAGCCCATCGCCCCGAGGCCGAACACACCGCCGGAGATCGCCAGCCAGACCGGGAACAGATGGTAGAACTGGAACGTCAGCGACGGTGTGGCACCGTTGGCGACGTACACGCCGGGCAAGTAGATCCGTGCGCCGTCGGGTCCGTCCGGGTAATTGTCCTGGAAGTAACGGCTGTCGCCGCCAAGTCGTGCGACCTCGGGATCATCGACGGCGATACCGCCGGACTGGACGATGTGTGCGGCGACGTTCGTGTACACGCCCTCGTCCTGTCCGCCGAGCACGTAGTCGTCGGGCGGCGCCCGGAACACCAGCGCCAGCAGCAGGATTGGCAGTGCATGGCGGAGCCGGAACGCGGCATCCGGCCCCGTGGCGACCTGCGACGGCAGCGCCAGCGACCAGATCACGGTTGCGGTTGCGGCCAGCGCCAGCACCGGCCACGCATCAAATCGCCCGGCCAGCGCCAGTGCCAATCCAACTAGACTGGCAGACACGATGAACACGGTGAGCAGTTCGACAACGCGTCGGTCCCTGGTCGCTTGTCCGCTGCCTGCCGATGCTGGCGAAGCCTCGGCCGATGCACGCTGGCTCATGTTCGCGTCCTCGCGTCATCCACCGCGACCGCATCCACCGCGACCGCGTCCGCCGCGACCGCGTCCACCGCGACCGCGCCCGCCGCGACCGCTTCCAGCTCGCCGGGTACGTCGGCGTCCGGTTGGTCGCACGACACCAACTCCCATCCGAGCATGTCCAGCCCGACGTCGGCCGACACCCACAGGCGCACTTCGAGGTCGTTGGCGTCCGACACCAGTGACAGCGGCACGATCGCCAGCAGTTCGCCTGATTCGACCACGCCCGGTTTCAGGTCGACGCGTGCGACGCAGCGGTGACCCTTCGCGGTCACGACTTCGAGCGATGCCTCGCCCTGGGCCGTGCGCCATGCGCCCTGCAACAGCAACTGGTACTGCCCTGCAAGCAGCCGGGCATAGGGACCATAGCTGAGGAATCCGGCAGTGCCGTCGGTGCGCCAGGCATTGCGTTCGAGCCGGCCGACCTGGTGGCGCAGCCGCGCGTCGGCGGCGGGGAAGCGATAGCGCCCGCTCGGTCGCCAACTGGCGTACCAGTCCTGGCCGAGCGCCAGCGCAAGCAGAGATCGTGCGCTGTCGCGCCAATCTTGGTGCTGCACGGCTGTTGGATCGGGGAGCTGGCCGCGTGCACTGTCGCCCATCCAGGATTCGATTGCCTCGGCCAGGCTCGCCGGATCGAAGCCACTGAAATAGCGCGCGTTGCCTTCGCCGATCTCGCGGAACACCGGCAGGTCGCGAGCAAGGATCGGCAAGCCGCGCGATGCAGCCTCGACCAGGGGCAGGCCGAATCCCTCCGCCTCGGATGCGGCAAGCAGCGCGGCGCTGGTCATGTACAGGGCATCGAGCTGTTCGTCGTTCGCGTCATCGAGCCAGTGCAGGCGGCGCCCGAACTCGGGATGCGCCTTGATTCGCTCGGCGAAAGCATCCATCAGCCAACCGGTGCGCCCGACGATGGTCAGCGAGGCATCGGTGCCGCGCGCCCACAGATGCTCGAATGCGTCGAGCGCCTGCACATAGCCCTTGCGCGGCTCGATGGTTCCCACCATGAGGAATTGATTGCCGGCGCGCGGCGCCGGATCGCGATCCGGTGCGGCGGCGCGGGTCGTATCCAGGCCACAGCCGAGGTGGAACCAGCCCACGTTCAACGGCCTGGCGCGCACCGGGCGCGCCTGGTCACACCATTCCAGGTACTCGTCGGCGACCGCCCGCGAGATGCAGCAAATGCCATCGGCCAGCACGCCGATGGACTCGTACCACTGTTGGAACATCCCGCGGGTGTCCGGGTTGATCGCGCCCGGCAGCAGCAGCGGCACCATGTCGTAGACCACGAAAATCATCCGCACGCCGATCCTGCGCAGGCGGTCAAATTGCTCGAAGTGCAGTGGAACGATGTGCGCCGACAGGTCCAGGCCCAGGAAGACATCGCCAGGCCGCGCGGCAACGATGGCATCCGCAAGTGCGACATCCGGCTGACCAAAGAAGCGTGCGCAGAATTGCCGTGCGTACCAACACCGGCCCTGGTCATCGAAGTACACCGGCTCGAGCCGGAGATTGTCCGGGAGCAATGCGGGCAACTCGCGCAGGATGCTGCGCACGACGCGCTGGATGCCGGTACCGGCATCGCGAATGGACAAATGCGTGATATCAACCAGCAGTTGGCGCACGCCCGCCTCGGCGGGCGCATTGTCAGCCTGCGCCTGGGCCAGGCGTCGCCAGCCCGCGGCATCCGGCGGCGCGCCACCGACCAGGTCGGGGAGCGTTTCGCACTGGCGCGCCAGGTCCTGCCAGCGGCCGGATAGCTCGGGTTCGTCGGGGCGCGGCTGCGCGTCGGGTACCGATGTATCGTCACGCACGCCAGCCGCCCTCGGCGCCGCCCGGCCGCTCGCGCGTTCCACGCGCGATGCTGCGGGCGACGTCGTCGCGACCAGTCGCTCGAGTGCATCCAGGGCGATTCCAGCCGAGGCATCCCAGGAAAACATCCCGGCGCGCTCGGACGCGTGGTCCAGCAGGCGCTGGCGGAAGTCCTGGTCGGTCAGGCCGGCCAGCATCTTGCCCGCCATCGCCGGGTCGGAGTCGGGATCGAACATGGATTCCGCGTGGCCGATCACTTCGGGCAGGCTGCTGGTGTCGGCGCCGATCACCGGGGCGCCGCAGGCCATCGCTTCCAGTGCAGGCAGGCCGAAGCCTTCGCATCGCGACGGGAACACATACAGCGCGCAGGCGTTGTAGAGGCCAACCAGGTCAACGTCGGGCACGAAGCCGACAAAGCGCACGTCGTCTCCGCCCAGTCCATGCGATTGCGCCAGCGTCGCAAGCACGGCATGGATCTCCGCCGGCGGGTCGCCGACAATGACCAACTGTCGCCGCTCGCGCACGTTCGCGGGAAGGGCCGCATAGGCGCGGATCAGGCCGTCGATGTTCTTGCGTGGATCGAAGCCGCCGGTATACATCACGAATGGACGCCAGATGCCGTAGCGCGCGGCAAGCGCGGCATCGCGTTGCGGCGCAGGCGGCAGGCGACGGAACACAGGATCGATGGAGCCCGAGATGTTCACCACCCGGGCGCCGTCCAGGCCGAGCATGTCCATGGCCTGGCTGCGCGTGAAGTCCGAGATCGCCAGGCACAGGTCGGCGCGCCGCAAGGCATCGAGTTTCGACGCATACCAGGCCCGGCTGGTCGAATCGAGCAGGTACAGTTCGGGCATCGCCAGCGGGATCAGGTCATACAGCGTGACTGCCGTGCGCACCGGTGGCCCGCTACCAGCGCCGATCGACGAGGTGATCGCACCGCCACCGCCTTCGAACAGCGACGCCAGGTGGACGACATCGGGCCGCAGCATGCGCAGGAAATCCTCGCGCAGCATCTCGGTCACACGTTCCTGCCATGCCGCACCCGCCAGCCCTTGCGCCGTGCACGGGTTGTCCCAGACCACGATGCGATCCTGCGGGAGCAATCCGTCGAAACTCGCCCGGATGTCTTCGATGGCGTCGGGCAGGCCGCCGTTGAGGGCGATCAGGAATTCATGGCCGCGGTCGGCACGCAACATTGCCAGCGCCAGGCTCTTGGAATACCGGCCGATGCCGCGGAAGCGGCTGCCGACACTCTGGCAGGCCTGCAAGTCGATGACGATGCGCATCAGGACGGCGGTCCGGACAGGTCGTGCGGCAGGGATCCGCGCGGGTACAACGCGAGGATGCGCATGGCGTCCTGGGTGATCGGCTGGACCGATGCTGCCATGCGCGGCTCAGGCGAGGCCGGGGCCGGCCCGTAGAGTCGCCGCTTGATGCTTGCGGCGGCAGTGGGAAAAGGGCGCAGCAGCCGGGCCGCGAGGCGGCGCACGAACGGACTGCGCGCCAGGCCCCTGGCACCGGCGTCACCGACTGCCAGGAGTTGCCGCCGCGCCGCGTTGGCCGCGCGCAGAGGTGCCGTGAGTTTCCACGACATGCTTCGCGTGTTCCGGTCCAGCTCCAACTGCAGGTCCGCCGAGCGCAACTGGCTGCGCTCATGCGCGGCCCGCGATTCGACCAGCGCATGCTCCGACTCACGCTGCGCCGCCTGCGTGTCCACCATCAGTTTCGACAAGGTCGCCACCGAGCGTTCCCCGACCTCGATGCGCAATGCACTCGCCGCGGCAACTCGCTCCATGCGCCGGAGCTCCGCTTCCAGCTCGGATTGGCGACGGGCCTGCACCGCGGCATCCTGTTCGGCCTGTGCGATGCGCGCGGTCAGCACCTGGTCCCGGCTGGCCGCCACATCTAGTGCCGCGAGCCGCTTCTGCGACAGGTCATGCTCCGCCGTGACTGCGTCCTGCAGCAAACTGCACCGCGACTGGGCGTTCTGTTCGGCCTGCTCACGCGCGCCGCGTTCGTTCGCCAGCACGTTGTCAAGTGATTCGATCTGCACGGCGCGTTCGCGCAACAGCTTGTCGGCTTGTTCGATGTGGCGCGTCATGCCATCAACCTGGTCCACGACTTCGCGACGCACGAAACCGTCGAAGAAATTGGGAGGCAACTGCAGTGCGGGGATCAGCACGGCGTGCTCGTTGGCGACGTAGAAGCGATTCAAGCCGTCGTCGAGCGCAAAGCTGTAGCCATGATCGAGCAGCAGGTGTTCCCATTGGGCATGGTTGCGCACCTGGGAGTTCGGCTCGTTGGCTTCGACCAGCATGACCCTCGGGCGCACGCGCTCCAGGCCGAGGCCACGCAGCACGTCGGCTTCGGCGCCCTCGACATCCACCTTGAGGAAATGCACCCGGGTGACCCCATGCTCGGCGAAGATCGCATCGAGCGGGCGCATGGACACGCGGCTGCTGACAACCGCGCGCCCCGCTGCCCGGTGCCGCTCGGCATAGGCCTCCACGCTGGTGGACAGCCCGCTGTCGAGCACCTCGTGGAAAATGACTTCACCTTCCGCCGACCCCGCAGCCACGCACAGGTTGATGTCACGCGGCCGCGCCTCGACCAGCATGGCGTGCCAGGCGGGCGACGGTTCGATGTTGATGCCGCGCCAACCGCGATCGTAGAAGGCCTTGGTCACCGAATCGATGCGCGGATGCTGGGCACCGACATCCACGTAGAAGCCATCGTCGATGCCGGCGAATGCCCGGGCGAGCACGACATCTTCATAATTCTGCGCGTAGGAAATCCAGCTCATGCCGGCGGTGCCTCGATCCGCGGAGGCACCCACGCGGTGCCGACGAAGGTCGGCTTGTCCAGGTTTGCAACGGTGAATATCATCGCCAGGTCGCGCCACTCGTAATTGCGTTCGAGGTGGGTGTCGCTGCTGACCAGCGCGGTGGAGATTGAATACGTGCCGGGGCCGATGTTCATCGGGAAATGGATCCGGAAATCCAGCCGCGTGCCGGCCACCTGCGGGCCCAGGGCCTGGTTGGTGTGATGGGTGTTGGTACCGTAGATGGCCTGCCCCAGCCGGTCCTTGATCATGTAGCCAAGCACGAGCCTGGGCACAGGCGCGTGAACGCGTACGCCCACGTGCAAGGCGACGTCCGCACCGACGTTGACGAATTCCACTGCATTGCCAGCCGCATCGCGCAGCGAGAGCTCCTCGACCGTGGCCTCACCGGTGCCGGACACCGTGCGCACCCGGCCGTCGTCCGCGCGGGAAATCGTCACTGTCGAATTTTCCCGCTCGGCGATCAGCGCATTGTAGAAATCCATGATCTCCTCGACCGGCCCGTCCTTCAGCAGGCGGCCCTGGTCGAGCAGCAAGGCGCGGTCGCACAACTGGGTCACCGAGGACCGGTCATGGGACACGATCAGCAGCGCCGTGCCCTGCTCGCGGAACGCGCGGATCCGCGCAAAGCTCTTGTGCTGGAAATAGGCATCGCCGACCGATAATGCCTCGTCGACGATCAACAGCTCTGGACGTACTGCGGTGGCAACGGCGAAGGCGACGCGCATCTGCATGCCGCTGGAATAGGTCCGCATCGGCTGGTCGAAGTAGTCGCCGATCTCGGCGAAGTCCTCCACGCCCGGCAGGATTTGCGCGATCTGCGCTGCGCCATGGCCCATCAAACCGGCGGCATGACGGGAGTTTTCGCGCCCGCTCAGTTCCGGGTCGAAGCCCATGCCCAGTTCGAGGATCGCCGAGACGCGTCCCGACGCGACCACCCCGCCTTCGTTGGCGCGCGCGGTGCCGGTGACCAGTTTGAGCAGCGTGCTCTTGCCGGCGCCATTCTGCCCGACGACGCCCAGGGCCTCGCCCGGCGCCACCCGGAAACTCACGTGCCGCAGCGCCCAGTGTTCTGCCTGCGGCTCGACCGCGATTCCCATCCACGAGGCGACGCGCTGCCATTCGGCCCGATAGCTGCGATACACCTTGCCCAGGTCGGTTGCGACCAGCAGTGGCGCGCTCACAACACGTCCACCATGTCCGGAGAGGAACGCCGGAACAGCAGCAGCGCGGCGACGAGCAGCACCAGCGCAAGCACTGAGGGATACAGCAGTCCGCTGCCGGGGAATGGCGACTGGCCGTACAGGATGATGCGCTGGTAGGCACGTACCACCGGGAACAGCGGATTGAGCGAGAGCCAGCCCAGGTAACGCGCGGGCACGATATCGGGCATGTACACGATCGGCGACAGCCAGAACCACAGCTGCAGCACGATGGTCATCACCTGGCCGACATCACGCACGAACACGTTGATCACGCCCAGCAACAGTCCCAGCCCAAGTGCGAGCGCGGCGGTGAGCATCGTCAGCACGGGCAGCCAGGCAAACGCAGCCGTGGGCGGGTGCCCCATCAGCGCAAAGATGGCCACCATCGCCAAAAACAGCAGCAGGTTGTTGAGCAGGGACGCGCCAACCGCGATCAGCGGCAGGCATATCCGTGGAAATGCCATCTTCTTCAACAGCCCGGCATTACCGACGAACACGCCCAGGCAGCGGGTGTTGATCTCGGAAAAAAGGGCCCATGCCATCGAGCCTGCCATCAGGTAGATCGCGTAGGAATACTTGCTGGTTACGCCCGGCAGGCGCGCGGCTAGGACTTCGGACAGGACCAGGGTGAAAATCGCCACCTGCGCCAGCGGCTGCAGCACCACCCATGCCGCACCCAGTTGGCTGCGCGCCACGCGCGCGCGCAGGTCGTTGCGCACCGAGGAGACGATGAAGAATCGGTAGCGCCACACTGCGCGCAACAACTCGAGCACGGGATTCCTGACGTTTGGCGGGGGCCGCCTGGGGCGGCGTCCGGTCGGCTGCAAGGATACCCGGCGCGGCCGTGTTGCCCCAAACCGCTCAGGCGAGTGTGTGCTGGTCTTGCTCGTCCATCGCACGCAGCAGGTCGTTCGCACTGGCGCGCCAACTGCGCGAGGCAACGATGTCGGGGGCGGCGATGCGACCGGCCTCCCAACGCCGCAGCCAATCCTGGAGCGCAGCCTGCAACTGCGCCGGCGACGCGCCCGAGAAATAGTCCACGCCAGCGCCACCCACCTCGCGGAACACCGGCAGGTCCCGGGCCAGCACCGGCAGGCCGTGCGCCCCGGCCTCCACCAGGGGCAGGCCGAAGCCTTCCCCGTGCGAGGGTGCCAACAGCGCGGTGCTCTCGCGATAGGCCGCAGCCAGGTCGGCGTCGTCCGGGGCGGTGATCCACAGCAGGCGCTTGCCGGCTTCGGCATGTGTGCGCAGGCGATTGGCGAAGTCGTCGGTGCCCCAGCCGTAGCGGCCGGCGATCAGCAACTGGGCCTGGCTGCCTTGGGCCCACAGGCCTTCGAAAGCCGCCAGGGCCTGCGCATGGCCTTTGCGCGGCTCAATCGTGCCCACGATCAGGAACCGGGGCTGGCCCGCCGCCATGGCATGGATGTGGCGGACCGGCAGCAGCCAGCCCTCCAGGTCAGCGCCCAGTTCGAAACTGCGGATTACCAGGTGGCGCTGACCGACGCGCAACAAACTGCGCTCGCGCAGCGCCCCGGCGACGGTGCGGGAAATGCACAGCGCCTGGTCGGCGACCTCGAGCACCTGGGTGAGCCAGGCGTCGAATCGCGCCGACATGCCCTCCGGGAACCACTCCGGGTTACTCAGGGGGAGCAGGTCGTACACCACCACGCTGATCCGGACGCCGCGCGCGCGCAGGTCGCGCCAGGCGGCCCCCGCGTCGATGGCGCGGTCGCGCAGCAGGTCCAGGCCGAGGAACCGGTCGCCCGGATGTGGATTGATCGGCATGTCGCTGCCGACGTCGGCAGTCTCGAGGCCGAGCATGCCAGCCAGGAATTCGCGCGCATGCACATAGGTCCCGTTCGCTGCCAGTCGCACCGGCTCGGCGCGCAACGGCGGCGACAGCAACAGTTCGACCAGCAGGCGACGCACGACGCGTTGGACGCCGGCGCCATGATCCTCCAGCGCCAGTTCGGTGACATCCACGAACAGGCTTGGCCCGAACGGGCGCGCGCGGTCGGCCGGAAGGGATTCATCGCCAGTGTGCAGGCCAACCCGATCGCGCAATAGTTGCGATGCATTGGCCAGGCGCCTGCCGTCGGCTGAGTCCCCTGCCTGCAATGGCGGGATGATCGACGCAGCACCCCGCTGCGCGGAGAACCACTCGAGCAATGCGCGCAACGGCCTGGTCAGGCGCCAGCTGCGACTGCGCTGCAGCCGCTGCAGTTCGGCGCGGACGCCGGCGGTTCGCTGTTGCTGCTCCTGGAGTGCGAGCAGCGCCAGCATCAGTCGCCGCGCCAATTCGTCGCGGGACTCGGTGGCGGGCGCGTCCTGCGGTTGGGGGTTGGTCATGGACACTCGCCAGGTGCCGGCGCGACTACCGGCGGGGCACGCCTGCGGAAGCACGCCTGCGGGTCACGCCTGCGGGTCACGCCTGCAGAAGCACGCCTGCAGCAACACAGCTGCAGATGCAAGGAATTGGAGCGGGTGAAGGGAATCGAACCCTCGTCAGTTGCTTGGGAAGCAACAGCTCTACCATTGAGCTACACCCGCCAGTTGACACGATTATGGCCCCGGCCCCGGGTCCCCGCAACGCGATATCCTTTACTGATGAAACTGATCGTGAATGGCAGCGAGCGCGATTTGCCTGCGCCCCAGACCGTGGCCACCCTGCTCGCGGCCGAGGGCCAGGGGAGCCGCCGGGTGGCGGTCGAGGTCAATCGCGAGATCGTGCCACGCAGCCGCCACGGCGATCACCTGTTGCACGACGGCGACCAGGTCGAGTTGATCCAGGCCATCGGCGGCGGCTGATCGGCCGCGACTGCGCGCAACGCAACCAGAGCACCACTGCTTGGGTCCAACGGCGAATCCGCGCCATAATTGCCTCATGCAATCCCCCACCCAGCTCGACGACCCGCTGATCATCGCGGGCAAGCCCTATCGTTCGCGCCTGTTGACCGGCACCGGCAAGTTCCGCGACTTCGAGCAGACCCGGGCGGCCAGCGATGCCGCCGGCGCACAGATCGTCACTGTCGCGCTGCGACGCATGAACCTGGGACAGGACGCCAACGCACCCAACCTGCTCGACGTGCTGCCGCCGGATCGCTTCACCATCCTGCCCAATACCGCCGGTTGCTATACCGCCGAGGATGCCGTGCGCACTTGCCGCCTCGCGCGCGAATTGCTCGACGGACACAAGCTGGTGAAGCTTGAAGTCCTCGGTGACCCGAAGACCTTGTTCCCGGACGTGGTGCAGACACTGCAGGCTGCAGAGATCCTGGTCGCTGATGGCTTCGACGTGATGGTGTACACCTCCGACGACCCGATCCTCGCGCGGCGACTGGAAGCGATCGGCTGCGTCGCAATCATGCCGCTGGCGGCGCCGATCGGTTCCGGGCTGGGGATCCAGAATCGCTGGAACCTGCTGGAAATCGTCGAGAACGCCAAGGTGCCCGTGCTGGTGGATGCCGGCGTCGGCACCGCCTCGGACGCCGCGATCGCGATGGAACTGGGTTGCGACGGCGTGCTGATGAATACCGCGATCGCCGGGGCGAAGAATCCGCTGCTGATGGCCAGCGCGATGCGCAAGGCGGTCGAAGCCGGTCGCGAAGCCTTCCTTGCCGGGCGCATCCCGCGCCGACGCCATGCCGA